>NZ_VTOZ01000003.1:0-162831 GCF_008271345.1 Pseudoselenomonas caprae | reverse complement strand
ATGTAAGCGACTCACAAGCAATTAAAATTGCTGTTCGCTGCTTAAAAGAAATTGCCGATTGCTATGTTGTTCATACCAATCGATGTTTCGATGATGAAACCGAAGTCTCATCTAACATCTGGCTTGAATCATGTTGCATGATTCATTCTGCATTGTTTAGTTTTCAGAGAACAATCTCGCTTTATCTGTCAGAACATTTCGAAGTTCCGCTTGATTCAGCTTTTATATCATATCGCATCCGTTTGTGATTGTCAAGAACTTTTTTGAAGTTTTCAACGTTCCAACAACGGAGTGATTTCTTGCCGCCCTTCAGCAGCTTGTGCTGTTTGCTGACGACTTGTACTATATTACACGGCTCAGCGTATCTTGTCAACACCCTATTTGCATTTTTCTTCATTTTTTTCCAGCCCTATGCTAGAATATAAGTATCTTTGATACAAAGGAGAATATTTATGGCAATTGCAAGTCTCATCCTGCAGCTTGAACCAGGCAAGGCTGAACAGGTTCAAGCTTCGCTTAGCAGCTTTTCTCAGCTTAACATTGAAAAAACAACGCCAACCGGCGAACTTATCCTTGTCGCTGAAGAATCCAGCCTGACCAAACTCCAGCAGCTCTGTTTTGACTTGGAAAAGATTCCCGGCATACTCGGCGTTCTTCCCAGCTATGTCACCACTGCCGATGAAGATGATACCGACGATTCCCAAAACTAAACTAAGCAAAAAAACGGTTCGCTGACTGTTCCAAGTCTGTGAACCGTTTTTTTGCTTTCAGACTATATCACGCCATCACCACACCCGTTTGAATTGGACAGATGCAGAAATATCCTTGTCATGGGCTCCTTTTTGAAGCTGGGCTTCGCCATTCAAGAACCATCCCTTAGCAAACTCTGTTTCTCCCAGCAGCGAAAATAAGAAATGCGTTTTATCCTGGCTGTTGCGCAGGGTGTAGGACTTGCCATCATAGCCCTCATAGCGGAAGGAAAGTTCCGGATCTGCTCCTGCAAAAGCATGCTTTACGCCAAAGCGCAGACCATAGTTGCCACGTTGCAGATAGCGCTTGAGTTCCAGCCCCAGCTGGCCGGCTACATAAGTATTGTTCATCCCTGCCACATGCTGATTGAAAGTACCTGCTCCATTTTCTTTATAAGCGTCCTGGTTCATCCAGGAAACCTGCAATCCTGCATAGGGGCTTGCATGCCAGATCTTGCCGTCGCTGGCATGCAGGTCATACTTATATTCTCCACCGATCTCTACCAGATTGGCATTATACTTGGCTTCTGCTCCCAGTCCCAGCATGCCAATACCACGGTGCAGTTTGTTTCTGACCCAGCCATAGTCGGCATAGATATACGCATCGGCAGCATCCTTATAGTAGCCCACATAAACGCCAAACCGGGTGTCATAGACATTCGCACTACCAGACTCTGCCCCTAATCCCATAGCCTGGTAGCTTAGGAACACACCACCCCGCCAGTTTTCATTCATCCAGCGGTCATAGCCGCCAGAGATTCCGCTGCCATGATAGTTTGCCCCACCTTTGAGATTTCCCCAGTTCTTGGTGAACTTCACCCAAGCATTGTTATCCTGAGCTACAGGCAATTCCATATTCATCTTGATGCCATCATCAGCCTTATCGCTGTCGGCCAAATGACTCACCGGAACAGTCACTTCTACTGGCTGCATGGAAAAAGCCGTGCTCAGACGGTCAGAAATCACCCGGCTGACCAAAGTGCTCTGCTGCGCCATGGATACCATCTGCGGCCCTGCCGAAGAGCTGATTTGTGTAAGGGCCTGCTTGGCATCATTCACATTGAGGCTGTAAAGAGGACGCATCTCAGCCCTGCGGACATCCCCATCCAGGCTTTGCTGCATGGCATTCATGGCCTCATAGGCTTCGGTCTGCTGTGCAGTCATTTCTCCCAGATTGTTGGCAGCCTGACTAGTGACCTCTACCATATTATTTTTTATTTTTCCTGTCGTTGAGAGCATACCCGAAGCTTCATAAGGCTTTCCTGCAGTGTTGTCCAAGGTGCCGTTTACCGTTCCGGCTGTCAACACTGTCAATTTCTCACCGGGCAGGGCATTTGTAGCTGATACTATAGAACCATTGACATCAGCCGTTCCATCAACCACAATCTGACCTTTTTTACCGCCAGCATAAGCTTCAAGAATGCCATCGGACTCAAGTTTGCCATGGATCACTTGATTGGTATCTGCCGAGGCTGCGCCAATCGTACCATGATTGATAAATTTGCCGGTGTCAGTGTCGAGCTTCGACTTCATGTCTTTGACCGTAAATGTACCACCATACAGATAAGCATCTTCTTCGACTTTCACATTTACTACATCAGCCGTGCCGCCATAGGTAAGCTTTCCACCGGTGACACTGACCTTCATATTATCTACACCTGTGATATTACCGCTGTAGTTTATATCCCCATTAAAGTTCAGATTCGTTACCAAGTCGGGGATATATTGGTTATAAACGTATGTTTTGCCGTTGTACTGAATTCTAAGCGGCTCGATTATACTCGTGTCTGTTTTTTTCTCTTCATCCAGATAGGGGGTTTCCGTTTCCTCATCCCAAAAACCATAGTCCTTAGAAAAATGTTTCCATTCTGACTTGATATTTCCCTTGATTTCTGCGCCATTTTTAACGTTGATATTCTTGACAAAGGCATTCCGGCCAATATAAATGGCATTTTCGCCACCTGTGATTTTGCCGGACAGGTTAAAATCGGTTATCATTTCTCCCATTAGTTCATTAGCAGAAGAATTATAGGTATTATTATCCATAGCGTTCAACGTTAAGTTTGTACCTTTTGTAATATTACCCGTTTTACTATCCACTTTCCGCTCATACCGAATATAAGAGCCACGGTATTCATCGTCGGCACCATTGGAACTGGAACCAAAATTAAATTCAACAGCATTGCCACCACTGCCGCTAGCCGTTACCTTGCCCGCCAGATTCAGATTTTGATTACGGCCATAGGCAACGAGAACACCTTTGCCATTTATCCCGTCCGCATGTATTTCCGTTGATTGCGGTACATTTATCGTATTTTTTTCGCCATCAACGCGAATGCCCGCTGCCCCTGTGCCCTTCGTCAGAATATTTGCCGACTGCGTAATGGTATTCCCGGCACCATATACATGCAGGCCAATGCCCAGCGGCACCTCACTATAAGCTGAAGTATACGCTGTACCTGCCGCATTACGCGCCGAAAAACCGTGGATGTTGTTAATCGTCTGGTTATTGCCGTAAACGGAATAGCCAAAATAAGCCTTGCGGTCAATATCATAACCCAAATCCTGCATCACGGCCAATTCCGCTTCCATAAAGCCAGTATAATTGCTATATTGACGATGGCTCATCATACCGGCCGTCTGCAGATGCGAGCCTTCAAAAATATCGCCGCTTTCCCATGCGTTTACAGGCAGCCCTGAAACACCATTAAACTTCGCCTCTGCCAGAGCCTCCGTTACATGATTCCCCACAAAATAGGCAAAATCACCATCATCAACGATAAAATAATCCTTTTGTACAGCTCCGGGCTTATTTTTTTTGATGATATTAAACCCATCTGTTGTCACAATCATCATGCCTGGCTTGGCATGGTTGCCGTTTTTATCCACCAGATGCAATGACCAACTATTTTTATCCGTAATATCATCTGCGAATTTATATAAAACTTTCGCGCTTTTCCCTTCGCCATACGAAACATCCTTTTCTGTTACATTGCCATCCCAGTCGCAAGTTTTTCTTGCTATGATAATGCCCAACGCATGCCCCAGTTCATGGCGGAAAGTCCCCACAAAATCCGCTGCCTGCTCATTGGTGGGCAAAATGGTATCTGCATCCACCCACCAGCCATCCTTCGCCTTCGCACCAGTGCGTTCTGCTCCAGAGTGCTGCCCAATAAGAACAAGTGAAAGTCCGGCATCTCCACCCGGAGCATTATTTTCGATGTTTTTTTCCATCCATTTGAATTGCTCTTCCTCAGAAAGGTTATCTGGAATTCTTATCCCTGCTAATTTTTTCATATCATAGGCATTCAGTTTTTTCCCATTCTGCATCATCAAAGCCGGATAATTATCCGTAATCACTTTTTTCCCTTTTAGGGAGTAGGTTAACGCCCCGGCATTTTGAAAATTTGCCTGCGTTTTAACAAAAATCTGCCAGGGAGAAGAAAATTTTAACTGCGGACCAAGTATCCCCGACCAATAGGATGTCGCAGATTTTGTCCCCTCTCTTAATAGTTCCGACAAAGTATACTGTGACCCAAATTCCCCCTCATTAAGGAATTCAAACTCAATAAATTTTTGGCCATTGAAGTAAATATAGTCCGTATCCGATGCCGACACATGAATGTTAACATTAACGGCCATAACCAGGGCTGCCCCAATTGCCAGTTTCTGAGGTCTTTTCATGTTATCGCCCCTTCTCTCTCCTCACCCTTACGGTACATCATTCCTGCTTGTCTGCTGTACCGTCTCCTTGGAGTAGCCCATTTTTCTGCCTGCATCCCCGCTAACTCGGAATTATCTTTACTATTCGTTAAAGCTCCTGCATTTACCTGCTTTTATCAAGCTCCTATAAAAATTATCCCCGGCATACAGTTTATTGTATACCGGGGATCACTCTTATAAGATATTTTCATACACCTTGGCCCTGCTAGTGGACACCGCACGGATACTTTCCACAATATCCATTCGTATCAGGCACCCTTATGCATGCGTTCGCGCCCGCGTAGAACACCTGCGCGAAAGATTTCCATTTGCTCAGACGACAACCGTAAAAACGCTTCGCTGAGCGGCGAATGGTACCCCTTGGTTATCTCTACTTTATAGGCGTTATTATCAGTCGTACCTTCCTGTCCCAGTTCCCTTTCCTTGCGCGTGCGCCGTGGACCATAGCGGCTTGTCCTCGCCTCATCAATATTAACACGCGGTGCCGCTGCAATAGATTCCGTCCGGATTTCCAAGCTGACATCCATGTTAATCATCCTCCTCTTGTCTATAGGCGGATACTCATATTCCTACTTATATTATCGCATAAATCCCTTTAAAAAGATAGACTATTTTGATTATTATCGCAAAAAATATAGTCTGGACAACTACTGTCGCCCAGACTATTTTCTGTACATCAATCGTCGAGTATGCCGACCCGCTGATAGTATTCCGCCAGAACTTCCTCGCTTTTCCTGCCAGTCTGCTCTGCGATTTCCTCGGCCATCAAATCACACGCCCGCGCCAGATTGGCAAACGTATTGATCATCATATGGAATTTATTGATTTCCGCATAACTGCTCTCAAACGACTGCCGTTCCTTGAGCTGTTCCAAGGCTTCACGTACCGGTTGCTTCACATCTGTCATATAAATGCCCCCCATTGTCAGTTTTTCTCTGTATATACTATTTCGTCGTCCCCCAGGAAAAACCTTCTCCCCCAGAAAAATCACTGCAGCATCGCCGCAGCCTCCTGATAAGAGATCAGCTTGGTCCCCAGCTTCCTTGCCTTGACTGCTTTGCTCGACGTGCTGGCAGGGTCGGCAATCACCAGGTAATCCGTATTGCCGCTGACGGCAGCTGCCATCTTCGCGCCCGCCGCCTCGATAAGCCCCTTGTAGAAGCTGCGCGGCTGCCCGTCAGGATCTTTGCCAGTCAGCACAAAGACCTTGCCCGCATATGGCAGCGCCTCCGTATCGACAGCCTGCACCACATAGTCCTGCGGTTTTATATAGCGCAGCAATGTGGCAAAGCGGTCATGGAAGGTATCGCTCTGCAGGATCTCTTCGGTGCGCGGGCCGATGCCATCGATTTCCTGGAACGCATCCTTGCGCTCCACGGCTTCCAGGATGGCCGCCGCTGTCTGGTATTTTTCAGCCAGCAGCTTGCCAACGTTATCGCCGATCCCATCCAGCAGCAGCGCCTTGACAAAACGCGGGATATCCACCGCTGCCTGGGCTGCATCCAGTGCATCCTTCAGCTTATCAGGGCTTTTCAAGTCGCGCGTATCCTTGAGATCTGCGGCCGTGATCACATTGCCTTTCTGCGCTTCTGCTGCAATCTTCTGCTTCGTCGATGTCAACTCCGCAAAAGGCGTGATGATGGCCTCACGGATCTCCTCGGCCGTGAGCGTGAAAATCATATACGGGCCCGCCGCCTCTGCCTTGGCAGGAAATGTACGCACCAACGCCCGTGCACGATCGATGGACAGATCACTGATGTCCAGCACATTGCGTTTCGCCAGAAAACCGATTTGTTGTGCGATGCGCTCCTGGCAATGCGGGTTGACACAGAAAAGATTCGTATTGTCTTCATCAGCTGAGGCGGCGTTCTCCCGCTGCTCGAGCGGTGCATGGCAGTACGGGCAGGTATCGATTGCCTCGATAGCCGCTCCGCCGTTGTGCTCATAGACAATGACCAGCTGCGGAATGATGAGCTTTGCCTTGATGACACCGACCTTATCGCCGATAGCTACGCCCCCCAGCCGTTTCACGACATTCATATTGTGCAGGTTGACATTTGACACGACCGTTCCGAGGATATCCACTGGCTCGATATCAGCCACCGGCGTCAGCGCACCAGTCTTGCCGACCTGCCAATGCACATCGCGCACCACACTGCTGACAGGGATCTGGCTCGGTTTCCAGGCAATGGCATTGTTGTCATGATGGTCCGTCGTACCAAACTTCTGCAGCGAATCGGACCAGTCACATTTGATGACCAAGCCGTCAATCGGATAGCCAAGGTTCTGCTCATAATCCTGATAGATGGCCGGTATCGCTGCTGCAATCTCTGCGGGTGTCTTCTCCGCAAAAGTCAGCATCGGCGAAACCGCAAAGGGCGTATGCTCCAGGATATAGGCCATCTTTTCCGACTCGCTCCAATCCACGCCCATGACATCGTAGGCCTGGAAGCTCAGGTATTTGACAAACTCCGGATGCTTGCCCCCTGTGAGAATCGGGTTCACGCTGTTGCGCGGATTCGCCCGCTTCTTTTCCTGCTGCGCCTCAAGCTCCGCATTCATCTGTTCAAAAGCCGCAAAATCCATATAGACTTCGCCGCGGATAGGATATTCCGCGGTATACGCCACATCCCGCGGATGGCTGGGGAACCGCGTGAGGATATCGCCCTCATCGCCACCACCGCGCGTCACGTACATCGGCTCGCCATTGTGCGGATAGACAACAATGCTGCAGCCATCGAGTTTTGGCTCGACGGCGACGGGCTGGAATTTTTCCAGATACGCCAGCAGTTTATCCGTCTCCGTCTCATCGATTTTCGCTAGCGACTTCGCTTCATGCGGATGCTGGAACTTCGCCGCCCCGAGGTCAGCCCCAGGCACATAATCAAGGTCCTCGCTGCCATACTTTTCGATATAGTCACGGCGCAGCGCATCGTATTCGGCATCGGACAGGATAACCTCGCCCGAATCGCCATAATACATTGCATCGGCTTTCTTTATCTGCGCTAAGTGCTCTTCACGTGTCATATAACTATTGCTCTCCTATTTCACTTGACATATTTTTTCTGATAAATTGCTACAATCCCCTTGGCGATATACGGGAATACCAGCATGATGAACAACAAGCGCGTAAGCTGATACGCAGTCATTGTCGAGATATTGGCGCCAACGGTCAAGGCTGTGATTCCCATCTCCGTGAGGCCGCCCGGGGCCGTGCTCAGAAAAGCAGTAGCAAACGACTCCCCGGTCAGCACCGCCACAGCTGTTCCCATCCCCATCGAAACCAGCAGGACCAGCAGCACGCCACCGATAAGCACCGGCCCCATGCCTTGATAGCTTACGATGCGCTGCAGCTCAATGCTCATCCCGATGAATGCCCCGACGCAGAGCTGGGCTGCATAAAGAAGCGGCTGGGGGACCGCCGGAGCCGGCAGGCCCGTCGCAATGGCAAAACCAGCCGTCGCCAGGATTGGCCCGAGCATCGCCGCCGTAGGCAGGTGGAGTTTAGTCCCCACCACAGCTCCCGCAACGGCCACCAAGGCAAACACCAAGGCTGTCGTCATATCAGCAGCCTGCAGCGCTACCTCCCAGGCACCTTCCCCCACCGATCCGTCCGTCAGGATATGGATGGTCAGGAACGGGATCGTGAATACCACCGCCAGCATGCGCAGTGTCTGCATGATGGTCACGGCCGTCAGATCCACATCCTTCATCTCAGCCGCCAATACGACCATCTGGGACAGCCCGCCCGGCACGCAGCCAAGCAGGCAGCTCGTGAAGTTTATCTTCGTCTGTCGATACATGATCCAGCCCGTGAATACGCCGGCACTGACCGTGACCAGCGTCGCCAGCAGCATCAGCGGCAGCTGCTCAGCGATTGCCTGCAGCGTCGCCAGCGTAAAGGGGCGCCCCATCGCATAGCCCAGCAGGACAAGGGCAGCATTGCGCACCTGCAGATTCCAGACCATCGGCTGCTTCTGCACCAATCCCACCAAAGCCACGCTGACGATAGGCCCCAACGTCCATGGCAACGGCGCATGGATAAGCGAAAACAGCACGCCGCCGATCACAGCGGCGATTATCGTACGGATATACGCCATAATGAGCCAAGCCTCTCTTCATTTCATTGCTACCTACATTATAATCGCAATCCACAGGATAAGCCAGCGCTTCCAGGCGAATCAACTGATCTGCCATTGGACATGGCTGCCCTTGTCGCCCTTCGTCACCACGAGCTGATTGTCGATTTCCTGTTTGAGTTCCGTCACATGCGAGATGATGCCGACGAGCTTGGAGCCACCGGCCATCTTCTGCAGGACGCGCACCGCCTCATTGCGGGCGTTGTCATCCAGCGAGCCAAAGCCCTCGTCGATGAACAGCACATCAAGATGGATGGACGTCCGGTTGGCCTGGATCTGATCCGAAAGCCCTAGCGCCAGCGACAGCGCCGCCATGAACGACTCGCCACCGGACAAGGTCTGGATCGCCCGATCCTTCCCTGTGACGGTATGGAACACCTTCAGATCAAGGCCATGGTTGCCCCCGCGTGCCGCCTCTGCATCATCGAGCATCTGCAGCTCGAACTGATTGCCCGACATCGCACGGAACCGGCGATTGGCCGCACTCAGGATCTGTTGCAGATAGCAACGCTGGACATACGTCTCGATATCCATGCGGGCCCCGCTGCGTTTGCCCGACAGCCTCTCATACAGATTGCTGACACTGCGCGCCGTCTTGCCCAGCGCCGCGCGCGAATCCAGCTGCTGCCTGAGATACTCCAGTGCCCGCTTGTCGCAGTCGGCCTGCCCATTGATGCGTGCCAGCCGCTCCGCCGCCTGGGCCAGACTGGCCCGCGCAGCCTCGCGCTTTTCCCGGAGCGTTCCGACATCGGGCAGCGTCTGCCCTGCCACGACCTTCTCAGCAGCCTCCAGCCTGCCTGCTGCCGCATGATATGCATCACGCCAGGCCTGGACTTCCTGCTGCATCGTCTCTGCGCGTTTTTCCTCATACGCGCCGGCAACTGCCTGCCAGTTCTCTTCGCTCAAGCCTTTTTCCTGCAAAGCCTGCTGATAAGCAAGCTGGAGTTCCTGGCTCTTATGCTGCTTGTCCGGCAGTTCCTGCTGGCAGCGGTTGAGGATGGTCTGTGCCTCAGCCAGCTTTGCCTGTAGTTCCTTGGCCACCTGGTCGGCGCGGCCATAGGCTTCCTCGCACCTAGTGAGTCCGTCCTTGGCCTTTGCTCTTGTGCTTTCGGCCTCCTCCCGTGTCGCAAAGGACAGCTTGCCGAGCAGCAGCTGCCGTGTCTTGGCAGCAGTATCTTGCTGGTTCCTGGCCTGCTGGCACTTTTCCGTCAACGCATCTTTATCGTCCTGCAGCTTCTTGAGCATTTCCGCTGACTTGTCAAGCTGCTGCTGGATTTCTTCCAGCGTCCCGATCTGACCGGTCAGCTTGCGCATATCCTCCTCGCAGGATGCCAGCTGCTGGCGGACTTTCTGATAGATCTCGTTCAGCGTAGCTGCCCTCTCACAGCCAGGTACCTTTTGGCGCAGTTTCGCCAGTGACATGTCAAACTGCTCTTTTGACTTGTCAAAATTGACTTTTGCCTCGCCGGAATCCGCAGCGGCTTTCTGCTGCTTATTGTTAAGCTCCGCCACCTCAGCGGCCAGCCGCTCCAAGTCTTCCCGTGCCAAGGGCTTCGCTGCCTCGGCCAGTACATGGGGATGCGGGTGCTCGAGGGAGCCACAGACTGGGCATGGCTGGCCGCTGACCAAGGATTCTGCGAGGATTCCCGCCTGCGCATTGAGGAATACCTGCTGTTCCCGCTCATACCGCACCTGCTTCTCCTGATAGAGCCGCTGGGCCTCCTGGAACAGCACCTTGGCGCCTTCTGCTGTCTCCTCTGCCTTTTTCATCTTTTTGCCCAGATTGATGCCATCGTTGACCTCAGCCTCGTATTGCAAGAACGCCTGCTTTTGCTGCTCGAGCTGGCCCTGCTTTATTCTTGCCTCTGGCAGCGCCTTCACCTGCTGCTGCCAGCCCCCGGCCTGTTCCTGATAAGCAGCCAGCTTCTGCCGGGCCTGCTCCGCGGCAGCTTCTGCCACCTGTGCAGCCTGGGCAGCCTTTTGCAGCTCCTCATTTTTCGCCGCCACTTCAGCGAAGATATCCAGCGCCGCCTTGACCTCAGCCTGCACCTGGCCAAAGACTTCAGACGCCTTGTCCTGCTCCGCCTTGGCCGCCGTCACAGCTGTCGCCGCGGCAGCTGACTGCTGGCGAAGTTCCGGCAGAGCCTTTTGCTGCTGCTGCTGCAGATCTTCAGTATCTGCTACCACCTTCTGCTGGCTTTCCCAAGCCTTGTACGCATTCTGGATGGCATAGGCCGCCCGGATTCTCCGTGCACAGCTCTCAGCCTCCGCCATGGCTGCCTCCTGCTGCTTATAGCCCTGCCAGCTTTCCCTGGCCTCCGCCAGCTGGTCAAAGGCCCGCTTCACGGCCTCGGCCTTTGTCAGCTCGACATTGCCCGCATCGTAAGCCTGCTGCGCAGCCTCAGACTCGGCCGACGCCTTTTCTGCCTCATGCGCCAGTACATCGCAGGCTGCCGCCAGGTAGGTCTGCAGTGTCTCGAAATCGACCAGGCTTGGCGTCTTATCCTTGCGTATCTTGCGCAGGAGTTCCTCCATCCCCGTCTGCTCAGCGAAGTTTGCCGGAATGATGATGTCCTCGGCCCTGGCCTTGCAGACTTGCAGGATATTCTGCAGTGCTTCGCGATACTGATTGTTGCGCTCGCCCAACCGGCTGACAATCTCCTCGAAGATTTCCGTATGGAACAAGCGGCGGAAGATTTCCCGTTTATCACTCGTCGGCGCGCGCAGGATGCGCATGAAATCCCCCTGCGCAATCATGCCGACCTGCATGAACTGTTCCTTCGTCAGGCCGACAAGTTCCCGGAGCTTGGCATTGATGGCATCCTTATTGCCCGGATAATCCGTATGGTCCGGCAGCGTGAGCGTCACCGACTCCTTCTCCCCGGTCTCCGCATTACCGCGCTTGGTCTTGCGCCGATGATTCGGGACACGGTGCACGATATAAATCTGCTCCTGTCCCCCCACCGTCTCGCTGAAGGCCAGCTCCACGAACGGCGTCACATCCAGCGCCGCATACTGGCTCTGCAGATTCGGAATGGCCGCATTCTTGCGGTCATTCTTCTCGCTCTTATCGCCATACAGCGCATAGACGATTGCATCAAAGATCGTCGTCTTGCCCGCACCGGTATCCCCCGTCACCAAAAAAAGATTCTGGGTCGGTTTCGTGAAATCAATGACCGCCCGTTCCCCATAGGAACCGAAGGCCTGTATCGTCAATTGGATCGGTTTCATTTTCCAGCCTCCTGTACCTCATTGATGACCGACGCCAACAGCGTCTCTTCCTCCGCATCCATATCCTGCAGGAAATCCCGGCAGAGATCGAAGGGCGAAAGCTGCACTGCCATTTCCCTTTCCAGTGGGTAATCCGCCTGCGCCCTGTTCTCACGTCCCACATGCAGCAAGTGCGGGAAACAGGCCATAAGCCTGTCCCGCGTATCTCCCGCCAGGTAATCATCCGCATCGGTGAGCGTGATGCTGACATAATCCCCGGATGGCTGTGCGAGCACATTAGCAAGCGTATCCTTGATGGTACGCACCTGCCGCAAAGGCTTCAAGGGCAGGACCGTCGTCGCCACGTCGCCCTTCGCCCCCAGCTCCACCTCTATCACGCCCTTCTGCTGTCCCTCCTCACTGAACGAACAAGCCAGCGGCGTGCCGCAATAGCGGCAGCAATCCCTGCCATTCAACCGCTGTGCCTTATGGATATGACCAAGCGCCGCATAATCAAAGCGGTTCAGGATATCTCCCTGCACCGAGTCGATATTGCCGACGGTGACCAGCTCCGATGCCGACCGTTCGATGGTATCGTCCTTCCCTGTGGACAAGTAAAACTGATGGCTGACCAATACATTGCGTTCCTGCTCTGCCAGCTCCTCCCGTAAGATCAGCCGATGCACCGCCTCATCATACGAGAAATTGTTGCCATCCTTGTCCGTCCCCGTAATCAGCTTGACCATCGACGGCTTCACAAAGGGCAGTAGATAAAAATTCACCGGCCCATACTCGTCCGTCAAAGTGACCTTGGCAATCGTCTCGGCAGGCAGCGCAGGCGGACGGCCGATCATATGGATGTGCTGCCGGGCCAGTACCTGCCGAAATACATTGACACGCTCTGCACTATCATGGTTGCCCGAAATCATCATGATCTCTGCCTGCGGCACTCTCCGTGCCAGCGCTGTGACAAACCGGTCAAACCGCGCCACTGCCTCAGCCGAGGGAACCGCCTTGTCATAGATATCCCCGGCAATCACTATGGCATCCGGCTGCCGCTCCTCTGCCAGCCGGACAATCTCCTGCAGGATATGTTCCTGATCCTCTGCCAGATCATGATTCATCAGTTTCAAACCGATATGCAAATCGGAAAGATGAAAAAAACGCATAATCTCCCTCTTTTCGTCCACGATAATTCTCTGCTACCAGTATACCATGGCTAAAAAACAAAAGCAGGAAAATCACCCGCAGATGATTTTCCTGCTTATCTTTATCGGTCAGGCAGCTGCCTCAATCCTTCTCCAGCTGCAAGAGCTTCTCGGCAGCATCCTGTAAGTAGATGTTCTCCAGCGTTTCCACCTGGCCAGCATCGCACTCAGCCGCAAGCCTCGGATCCATCGGGATGCGCCCCAGGATCTCGAGCTTATACTGATCGGCAATCTCCTGCAGATGGCTCTTGCCGAAAATCTCATGTTTCTTGCCACAATCTGGGCACTGGAAGTAGCTCATATTCTCCACGAGGCCCAGGATCGGCACGTTCATCGCCGATGCCATCTTGACAGCCTTTTCGACAATCATCGAAACGAGTTCCTGCGGACTCGTGACGATGACGATACCATCCAGCTTGATCGACTGCATGACCGTCAACGGCACATCACCAGTCCCCGGCGGCATATCAATGAACATGTAGTCGATATCATTCCAGATGAAATCATGCCAGAACTGCTTGACGACACCGCTGAGAATCGGGCCGCGCCAAACCACCGGGTCACTGCCGTTCTCAAGCAGCAGATTCATGCTGACGATATCGATACCGCCAGACGTCGTCGCCGGATAAGCCCCAGCCTCACTGCCACAGATTTCAGCACTGACACCAAACATCTTCGGAATCGAAGGACCTGTGATATCCGCGTCGATGATGCCGACATGGCGGCCTTTGCGCGACATAGCCTCCGAAAGCAGACCCGTGACGAGGGATTTGCCAACGCCGCCTTTGCCGCTTACCACTGCAATAACGTGACGGATCTCACTGAGCTCATGCGGAGCTTCATGCATATCTTTCTTACGCGTATCCGATCCGCAGGTTGTCCCACACGAACTGCAATCATGATTGCATTCTTCTGCCATACGATTAGCCTCCTAAACTGCTCCTTATAAAACACATTATTTGCTGCAATTAATGGCAGCCATGGTCACCGCAGGTATGGCCTGCCTCACCATGACCATGATGATTGCAATGAACAGCCGGATTGTAATCGAGCGAACCTGCCAGCAGTGCCTCCACAGCCTCATCTGCCGAGCCATTGCAGCCGCCATAAAGGGTAATACCAGCAGCAGCCAGTGCATTCTGCGCACCAGCGCCGATGCCACCGCAAATCAGCGTGTCGATAGCCTGCTGCTGCAGGATACCAGCCAGTGCCCCATGGCCCTGACCATTCGTACCGATAACTTCAGCGCTGACTACCTTGCTATCCTCAACCGTATATACCTTGAACTCACTCGTCTTGCCAAAATGCTGGAAAATCTGGCCATTATCATAAGTCACTGCAATCTTCATCTTAATACATCCTTTCTTTCTATAGGGACAATGACGACTACGCAAGCAATCCTCATCTTCTTGACAGATCTCATAGTCGCCGCCAGTAATCTTGAGCGGCCGGCCTTCGACCAGACAGGAGGCAATGCGCTTACGCGCCGCCGTGTAAAGCGCCTGAACGGTAGTCCTGGCTACCCCCATCTGCTCGGAACACTCCTGCTGGTTCATGCCATGGTAGTCCATAAGACGTATCGTCTCATATTCTTCCACCGGCATAAACACTATCGGCTTATCCTTCGCGGCCTCTCCGGCACCAAACTCCTGATACGCAGGCAATGAGCAAATCTTCTTCTTCTTTGCCGGTCTTGCCATAACGGCCTCCTTTTATTGACATATGTCACTAAATAAATTATAACTCTATTTTGTCATATGTCAATAACTATCTTTTTCTGTCCATCCCCACGAAAGGTTTTCAGCCTTGCAGTTTCTTGTCGGCGTACTGCAGCAGGATGTGCGCACTCTTGCGATTCGTTGCCAGCGGGATATCGTGAACATCGCATAATCTGAGCAGCGCATTGATATCCGGCTCATGCGGCTGCGACGTCAACGGATCGCGCAGGAAGATCACATAGTCAACCTGCTCCGTAGCCACCCGCGCACCGATCTGCTGGTCGCCGCCCAGCGGGCCAGACATCATCGTCTCCACATCGAGCTGATAGTTCTCATTGATAAGCGTACCGGTCGTCCGCGTAGCAATCAGATGGAAATGCTGCAGCAAATCCTTATGATGCCCCACAAAATCAAGCATCTCATCTTTCTTTTTGTCGTGTGCAATAAGCGCAATGGTCTGCATAACAAGACTCCTCTCAAATAGATAGATAAAACAATTTCTGTTATTTATTCTGTAAAGTTCTTTCTATATCCTTTTTTGATGGCAAAAAGTTTATGAAAAACTGTATTTTGACCTATTGACTTTTTGACCTTTAAGACTATAATAAGAATTGAAAAAGATATTTCACACTTCTTTATGAAAGGGGATCGATTTTATGTTTGGGTTAATTCCATTTGGCAGAAGAAACACGATGGCAACGGTAGATGACGATTTCGATCGCCTCTTCGACTTCATGAACCAGCCGCTTTCCACCTTGTTCAAGGATGCAGGCTTCACTGGCAGCTCCTTCAAAGTCGATGTGAAGGACAATGGCACGAGTTATGAGCTCAAAGCCGAACTCCCCGGTCTGACGAAAGATGATATAAATCTCACCTACCAGAACAACTACCTCACGATTTCTACCAAGAAAGAGGAGTCGCACGACGAAAAGGACGAACATGGCAACTACATCCGCCGGGAACGGTACAGTGGCAGCATGAGCCGCTCGTTCTACATCGACAACATCGAAGAGAGCCGGTGCACGGCTGAATTCCAGAACGGCATCCTGACCGTCACGCTGCCCAAGTCAGCTGCGACAATCGATACGCCGAAACAGATTCCCATCCGCACCATTGAGTAATGTTGACACGATCTGACCGGTCAACTGCTCCCCAAACGAAGGGGCGCCAGATAGATTCTCCTATCTGGCGCCCCTTTTGACATGTCAATGATGGCGCACGACCTCAAACCGCCAAAGCTGGCACGCTTCCTCCTCACCGATGTTCCCCTTGCGGCGCGCAATAGCAAGCTGCTGCTCCACCGTGTCAACACCATCCAGATCTGGCAAGAGCAACCCACGGCGTTCGCCGCACTGCACGATGACACCATACCGTTTGACATCGAGCTCAGCACTTGATGCAATCGGCTCGGGCTCAGTCAGGACATCGACCTTGTAGACAAGCTGTGCTAATTCCGCTGGCTGCACGGCCGCAAACCGCGGATCGCGCATACCGGCAGACACCGCATTGTAGAGGATCTCCTCAGCCAGATTCGCCCGCACCGGCAGGATGGTGCCAATGCACCCACGCAAAGCTCCATCCTTATGGATAGAGACGAAGGCTCCCGCATGCCCCGACAGGATTTCTGCTGGCAAGTCCTCTGGCAGCGAAGCATATGACTTCGTCTTCACATACGTCTCCAGACTGTGCCGCGCCAGCCGCACCCAGGCATCTTCCTGAGCACGACAGCGTGCGAGCTCCACCTGCTCCTGCCGTACCAATTGCTCACCGATGGCACGCGATGCATCTGCCCCGCCAGGCCAGAAGAACGCCACGCCATAACCAACGCCAAACGGTCCCTCATAGGACAGCAGCTCCGCCTTCACCTGGCGGCGGTCCATGGTACCAGCCAGGATCCAGAACGCCCGCAGGCCACACTCGGCTGCCTTTTCCGCCAGCTCGGCCGGCGTCGTCAGCAGCGACAGGAAATCAGCCGCCCCGAGATCCTTGGCCAGCTTCTCATCCAGCACCGGCCCCTCCGCAGCAAAACCGTAAGGGCCGTCGGCCTTGAGCTTGTGCGACCAATCGCCGCTGGCCACCAGGACTGCCCGCCGTCCCAAACGCTCAGCCACAGCCGCCAGCTGCTGCCCGAGCCGATAGTGCTCGCGCGCCGGCATCCCGCCGATGCCAATGCGCACTGCCTGGAATCGCTGCCAATGCTTCTGCAGGAAATACAGCGGAATCATTGTGCCATGGTCAAGGGCCGGATTCTTCTCCCCCAAGGTCCCGGCGGGAATATCCGCTGCCGCACACGCCTCGCTCAGCGTTGCAACGAACTCCGCATCGTAGGCAGCCGAAACCTTCACCGCCGGTGCTCCGAATCGGCCGAAATCGCCAGCCGCACCAGTGCCCGGCGATATATGGCAGTAATCCGCATACATGACCGAATGCGGACTTACGACAATCACCAGATCAGGCTGCAGGGCAGCCGCCCGCGCCATCACCTTTTCATATGCCTCCACGGTCTTGGCGATTCCCCGTTCCTGTCCGCGTCCGACCTCTGGAATGATAAGCGGCGGATGCGGCACCGCCATCGCTGCCATTATCCCCATAGTGATCCCTCCTAGCAATCAGCAATTCCCCGTATACACATAGCGCAGTGAGCTGCGCGCCACCTCCGCCAGCTTGTAGACGATAGCCACTGGCGTCGCTGGCACCTCCGACTGCCAGCGCGGAAAATACCGGCTCACATGCAGCGGCAAGTCCACCGATAACGACGCCAGCCATTCTGCTTCCGCAGCCATTTCCGTGGCACTGTCATTGAGCCCCGGCACCACCAATGTCGTCACCTCCACATGCGTCACGGCTGCTGCCGCCGCGATATTCTGCTTCACCGCCGCCAGACTGCCGCCGCAGACATCATAGACTTGCTGCCGCCAGCCCTTCAAGTCAATATTGAAGGCATCCACCAGTGGCAGCAGTGCCTGGAAGGGCCCTGCATTTATCATGCCGTTGGTCACCAGTACCACCTTGAGCCCCGCCTCATGCAGCAGCTTTGCCGTATCACGCACGAATTCATAGCCTATGAGCGGCTCATTGTAGGTGAACGCCACGCCGAGATTGCCTGCGGGCCTGGCCGCCAGCTCCTTGGCCAAGTCCACGAGATCTGCTGGCATCACATCCTGCGTGGCAAACTCTGCTCCCGCCTGTGATATCCCGTGATTCTGGCAGAACGGACAGCGCAGATTGCAGCCAAAGCTGCCGACAGATAAGATATAGCTCCCGGGATGGAAACGAGCCAAGGGCTTTTTCTCAATGGGGTCTAAGGCCACCGAGGTCAGCCGGCCATAATTCTGTGCCACCACTTTCCCCTTACGGCAAATCCGCCCCCGGCACCAGCCCACCTGTCCCTCGGCCAGCTGGCAGCCCCGCGGGCATAAATCGCATACTACCCGAACCATCGCCATCCCCCCTGCTGCGTGTCTAACCGCTTCCGCTTATTTGCCGCCTTCCTGGCCAAGCAACCGCTTTAAAGCTGCCCTTACCTCAAACGAAGGAACCTTTTCCTGCTCCAAACGATTGGCTGCCGCTGGCTGACAAGTCAAATATTGCCAGCAGGCCTGTTCCTCCCCTGTCAACGCATCCGGCATTGCCAGTTCATTTCCCGTATCCGCCACCATAAAATGACGATACCTTGCCGCTATATCCTTCGCCATCAAAAAGGATTTTACCTGCGGATACTTCTGCCGCACCCGCGCTAAGATCGCAAAACCATTGCGGTCCATATCACCCCAATACCATAAGGTGGACTGCTTTTTCAGCCAGGGGATTTCCTGCAAATCACTCAGGATGCCATTGCCTGCCCCAAACAAAATCAAACCATCTTCCACCTCAGGGAACACATAGCCATTGATTTTATTTTCGGTTATGAACACGCGGGCAAAAGTCAAATCAAGCTTTGCCAACTGCTGTGACGTGACAACAATTTCCCGCAGCCCCGCAAAGGTCTTGCGGGCATCGAGGGAACGCACATAGATGTTTGGTGAGGGCGCCGATTTCGTAAGGGACAGCGCCTGGCAAAAATCGTCGAAGGTCTTGCCAGTGAACTCCGGACGTACCGCAAAAAACACTGCGGCCGTGAGTTTTGGATTGTCTTCGATAAACTTCGTATCCACATAAGGAATATCAAGCTCCCGCAAATAACAATTGGTCTTGGGCGTGCCCGCAAAATACCTGGCAGTTTGGTAAATCGCTGCCGTCATAGGTTCATCCGCCAAAATTTTATCGCGTTCCATGATACAAGCCGGTAACACCGCAGGATAATCCGCCTTGATTTTCTCCACCCGCTGACAAAACAACCAGAACTTCTTGGCCTCGCCTAAATAACGAAGAACATCAATTGCCGCATCAAAGTGAATCCTCACGGGATAATCATGCTGAATCCCCAAGCCTTTGGGCTTGCGATTGGCGGTTTCGACTCGCCAAGGCTCCTTTGACTGCTTCCAAAAGGCTGCCCATTCCGCCCGTTTGTGGAGCTGCCCCACACTACTTGCGAGCTCGTCTGGCTCTGTCAATTTGTAGGAATAGGAAAATGGCGCCTCCCGTAACGCTGTCAGCCAAAGGGCTGGTAATTTCCGGCCGTTCTTGCCCAATAGTTTCGCGCGCAGTTCCTCATCATATGCCTTCGTCATTTCCTCACCTTCTCTCCTGTAAGTCAATCCATCGCATAGCCTAAATACGCAAATACATTGCGCAGTGGTTCCCTGTCGCGGATATCGAGCCAATCGTCAGGGCGGCTGTTGTCGTCAATCAATATCAGCAGATAGTCGAGCACCATACGGCGCGCAGCCCATAGGCCGACCTCATTGGCGGTCAGACGCGTGCCTGCCATGCGTACCGCCGCTGGCATATAGCTTTCCGCCATGATCAAATCCGCTAACACCGGCACCACTGCCTCCAGCTCTGTCCAAACCCGCAACGGCTCCGCTTCTTCGGGCTTCCCCCATACAGGGCTTGCGGCCACGATGCGATAGGCCAGCCGCAGGGCATGCTGCTGGACAATGCGCCCCATAGCCGTCAGCTCATCCTGGCTAAGCGCCTCCTGCATGGCAGCAAACCGCGCCTGAGGCCCGGCCTTGGTCCGCGCCGTCGCCGCCAGCCGCCGCTGGCGGGCCGCCGAAAAATCTATTACATCCATAGAAACTCTCCCTCAGCGCTGAAATACCATCGCCAACTGATAGCCGATATAAGCTGCCGTCAATCCCAGCACAATACTGCCCACCACATTGACCGCCGCCAGGAAAAAACTATCGCCCCGCAGCAGCGTCAGCGTCTCCATGCTGAAGGACGAAAACGTCGTAAAGCCCCCCAGGAACCCTACGGTCAAGAGCAACCGCAGCGATTCGGGCAGCAGCTGCAAGGACTTGGCCAGTGGCAATAATCCCCCGAGCACCAACCCCATCAGCAGACTTCCCACCAGATTGACAACAAGCGTTCCCCAGGGAAACATCCCCCCGAGCAGCATACCCACCGTCGTCGTCACGCCATAACGGCACACGGCCCCCAGGCCGCCGCCAATAAACACATAGAAATACGCCATTGTCTTTCCTATCCTGCTTTCTATTCATACGCTGATACTTCGTCTTTCCCTAATTATATCATCTCTTGCCTGTTTCCACGAAAAAAAGCTGGCCAACAGCCAGCTTCTTTTATGCGCCCAGCGCAAGCTCTTTGCGTTTCGCCACCATATCCAGGAAAAAGGAATGGATCCGCAGGTCACGGGTCAGCTCCGGATGGAAAGCCATGGCCAGCTGATTGTGATATCGCACCGCTGTGATATGTCCTTCCGTCTCGTTCAGCACCTGCACCTTCTTGTCAAGACATGCTTCGATATAGGGAGCGCGGATGAACCGCAGCGGAAATCCCCTCAAATCGGCCACATCACCAGCCCTCGCAAAACTGCCCAACTGCCTGCCATAGGCATTGCGCCGTACCCGTACGGGAAGGGTTGCCATCGAAGGCTCATCATTGCTGACCTCCTGGGCCAGCAGGATAAGTCCTGCACAAGTCGCCAGCACGGGCAGCCCTTGGAGGATTTTCTGCCGCAACGGTTCAAACAGCCCCAACTCATGCAGGAGCTTGCTCTGTACGGTACTTTCGCCACCTGGAAGGATTATGCCAGCGAGATCATCGGTCAAATCCTTGCGCTGACGGATTTCCCGGTAATCTGCCGCCAGTGCTTCCAGCATTGCCTCGTGCTCAGCAAAGGCCCCCTGCAAGGCTAGAATGCCAATCGTCATTTTGTCCAACCTCCTCTCCCTCTTTATCTGCCACGCTCCGCCATGAGCAGCTCGATCTCATCGGCATTGATGCCCACCATGGCCTCGCCGAGATTTTCCGAAAGCCTTGCGATGAGCCCTGCATCCTCGTAATTGGTGACTGCCTGCACGATAGCTGCCGCCCGCTTGGCCGGATTCCCCGACTTGAAGATCCCCGAACCGACAAACACGCCTTCCGCGCCCAGCTGCATCATCAAAGCCGCATCAGCCGGGGTCGCCACGCCGCCCGCAGCGAAATTGACCACCGGCAGTTTTTTATGTTCATGCACGTAGGCCACCAGATCATAGGGGACCTGATACTTTTTAGCCGCTTCGAAAAGTTCATCCTCCCGCAGGGAAGCGATGGCCGCCATTTGCTGATTGATTTTCCG
Organism: Pseudoselenomonas caprae; assembly: GCF_008271345.1. Lineage (NCBI taxonomy): Bacteria > Bacillati > Bacillota > Negativicutes > Selenomonadales > Selenomonadaceae > Pseudoselenomonas > Pseudoselenomonas caprae. Next base: position 141,396 of record NZ_VTOZ01000003.1, on the reverse strand, counting down.
CATGTGGTGCACAGCCTGCACCACATCGCCGGTTCCCGGCTCCCCCTTCGTGCGGATCATTGCCGCACCCTCGCTGATACGGCGCAGGGCCTCGCCAAGGTCACGGGCACCGCAGACAAAGGGCACGGCAAACTTCCGCTTGTCGATATGATAGACATCGTCTGCCGGGGACAAGACCTCACTCTCATCGATATAGTCGATTTCGATGGCCTGCAGCAGCTGCGCCTCGACGATATGACCAATGCGGCACTTGGCCATGACGGGGATACTCACGGCCTCCTGGATGCCACGGATCATCGCCGGATCGCTCATGCGGGCCACACCGCCTGCCGCGCGGATATCAGCAGGGATACGCTCCAGCGCCATAACGGCGCAGGCACCTGCCTCCTCCGCAATCTTTGCCTGCTCCGGCGTCGTAACATCCATAATCACGCCGCCCTTGAGCATCTGCGCCAAATTCTTATTGAGTTCATAACGATTGCCCATACTTTCTGTTTTCTCTGCCATTGCCAAGTCTCCTTTGCGTTATCCATAAATGAACGGAACACCCTTAGGATAGCGCTAAACTGACTATATAAAAATAACCAGAATGAAAATATAACAAAAGGCCAGATTCCCATAGCAACTGGAAATCTGGCCTTACTGGCCTCTGACAAAAAATATAACCCTAATGATTCTCTGAAATATTGATAAGCTGTCTTTAAAAATTGCCTGCTATCCTAGAACCAAACACATTTCTATTGCGAACAGGAGGACATTTTATGACAAAAGAACGTGACGAAGAGATCCGCCAGGATTGGTCAGCCGCCCTGGCCTCCGTCGAAGAGGGGGAAGACCTCTCCATGGACATCGGCTGGTGCTTCACCGACGACGATATCAAGGAGCTGGCCAGACTGCATAAGGCCAATCAGCATCGAGAAAAAATCGAAAGCCTGCTGGTCGACTGCAACTTCATCACCGAAGCCTGCGACTTCAATGCAGGAAAATACGACGCCTATCTCTGACAGATAGAAAACCTCCCAAGGAAGCAATCATGCCAGCAACAAGCTGCATGCATCATCTTCCTGGGAGGTTTTCTATTCCTACAGCAGATTCCCTGTCTGCTTTCCATGCTCGATAATACGCTCGTCCCCCAGCAGCTTCCCGGTAAAAAGAGAAGTACTATCCGCATCAGTAAATCTCCCCATCATAGACCAATTTGGTCCGCGCATCGAACAGTACCCAGAGGATTTCCGCAAAGGCCTGCGGGTGTCCGGCCACGAATTCCCGGACGGTCCGCACGGCAATCGCGGCCGCCTGCTGGACCGGATACGAATAGACCCCCGTGGATATCGAAGGAAACGCCACACTATGGATACCATGCTCCATGGCCAGTGCCAACGAGTGGCGATAACAATCCGCCAATAGCTTTTCCTCGCCCTGGCTGCCGCCATGCCAGACGGGACCGACCGTATGGATGACATAATCGCAAGGGAGCTGGTAGGCCTTCGTGATTTTTGCCTGCCCGGTCTTGCAGCCATGAAGTGTCCGGCACTCAGCCAGGAGCTCCGGCCCTGCAGCCCTATGTATCGCACCATCGACGCCACCACCGCCCAGCAGACTTTCATTGGCAGCATTGACGATCGCCTCGGCATAATGCTTGGCAGTAATATCGCCCAGCTCTGTCCTTATCCTTGTCATAACGCCTACCTCCTCACATTTCCCTTCCGGCTTTCTCAACCCCACAAGGTTCTTATCTGCGCCAGCAGCTCTTCTTCCTCGGCATAACGATGAATATGGAACCTTTCATTTCCCGCCAACATCGCCGACAGCTGCGCCGCCTGCGGGCGATAGAAGATGTGGACCTCCTTGTCATGAGCCTCCGCATAGGCCAGCTCATAGCCCACCCCCAGCGATACCTGCGTGCATTCAGCCACTACCACATCACATTCCCTGAGCCAGGCCGTATCCTGCTCATAGATGGCCTTATCGCCTTTATCTTCCACCGTGGACAGGCTCAAGTCCCCCACATGCTCCGTGAGCACCTGATGGTTTTCCTTCAGGACGGCTATGACCTTGCGGTAAAGCTCCGCATCCTGTCGGCCGCCACGGATGGAACCAGCAAAATATATCTTCATCTTCAACCCTCAATTCCTGCTAACCGAATGACTAATTTTGACTACTTTCATTATAGCAGTTATCGGCTGCCGTTCAAGAATACCCTTTCCCACTCCGGTTCCTTGAATCCCGTGAGGACCTTCGCCCCTGCTATGACCAGCGGCCGTTTTACCAGCATGCCATCAGAGGCCAACAGCTTGAACTGCTCTGCCTCCGGCATCGCCGGCAGCTTCTTTGCCAACTCCAGCTGGCGGTACAACTGCCCGCTGGTATTGAAGAACCGTTTCAGCGGCAGCCCGCTCTGCTCATGATACCTGCGCAGGTCTTCTTCCGAGGGATGATCCGCCTTGATATCCACCAGCTCATACGCCACTCCATGCGCATCCAGCCACTTCAATGCCTTCTGACAGGTCGAGCATCTGCTATAACAATATACTTTGTTCATGCTATCCATCCTTTCATCTGCAAAAAAAGACAAGCGCGCTTACCTTACTGCTAATCACGCTTGTCTTTTATTCTGTCATTCTTCAGCCACCAAAATAGCCCAGCTCTCCGACTGCACTCTGATTTTTCTTTTTGCACTCCAGGATGCGTTTGTAGAGATTCTTGTAATATTCCTTATAGAATTGTTTCAGAGGACTTTCCTGGATTGCTTCAAGGGCGCGCTCCAACTCCAGATCTGAATACTGATAGGGATGATGCATAGCATCTACGGCTCGATGCAAATCTTTCATGATGTGCGTTTCCTCCTCACAGAAATATACACTCTTCCTAGCTATTGATTTCCCTACGACTAGCCAAAAATCCTGCTTATGTCCTAAGTTTTTTGCACCATGCCCCTTTGATATCACGCCCCGCTTCCCTCAGTTATCCGCAGGCTTTATATCCAGCACCGGCGTTCCATCCATCATATCCACGCCTGTGAAATATACACGGCTGCCTTCGATTTTCGTCACCTTCACGACCGACGCCCCGATTGGATTTGGACGATATGGCGCATGGGTGGAGAAGATTCCCATCATCGGGCCGACGCCCCGGTAAGGAACCGTCAGCTTCACATCGCTGACCTTGTCGAACCAGAACAGCACCTCATAGGATTTCCCAGCCTCCATGTCAGCCATGGCTGCTGCATACTCCTCGGAAATCTCCATCACAGCTTCCTGCTCCGGGTACTCATCCCCGCTTTTCGGCGTCGTTTCGCGGGTCTTATAAGGAGACTGTATATAGCCTATGGGTTTGCAAATCAATTCTTTCATCCGTAATACCTCCAATTCCACGGTTTCCAGCCTGCAGCACCCGCTGCAGCCAGACCATACAAAAACATCGACAGATATAGTATACCATATCTCACATCTGGCATACCTTATGTGGATTGAGAATATTATTCGGATCGAAGACCTGCTTGATGCCCCGCATCAGCACCAGGCTCGCTTCCGGCAGGGATTCCTTCAGATAGGGGCGCTTTACCAGGCCGATGCCATGCTCCCCCGATACCTGTCCCTGCAGCTCCCGCGCCTTGGCATACATGCGCTTCATCGCCAGCCGCATGAGCTCCCGCCACTTTTCATCGGACAGGTCATCCCGCAGGATATAGACATGGAGATTGCCATCTCCCGCATGGCCGAAGGACTTGATGCGGATGCCGATGTCTTGACGCAGCTGATGGACAAATTCCACAAAGTCGTTGACCCGGCTGCGGGGCACTACCACATCCACTTCATCCATCATGCTGGTCGATGCCTTGATGGCTTCCAGGAAGGCACCGCGCGTTTTCCAGACCGGCGCACTGCGTTCCTCGGTATCGGCGATAAGGATGTCGATGGCTCCCTGATCCAGGCAGATCTGCGCCGTATCATCGTAATACGAAGCAATCTCCTCCATCGTATTGCCATCGAATTTCAGCAGCAGGTAGGCATCGGCCTGATTGTCGGGGAATTTCCGCCCGAGGAATTCCTCCGCATCCAGGATCACCTCCCGCTCCATGAATTCGATGGCGGTAGGCACCGCCTTGGACTTGATGATCAATGGCACCGTGCCGATGGCCTGCTCCAGCGTAGGGAAAGGCACGAGCAGGCTCACATTCTTTTTGGGCAAGGGCAGGAGCTTCAATATGGCCTTGGTCACGAAGGCCAAGGTGCCCTCCGAGCCAACGATCATGTCCTTCAGATCGTAGCCCGAACTGTTTTTCACCACCTTGCCCCCCAGCTGGAGAACCGTGCCATCGGCCAACACTACCTCCAAACCGCGCACATAGTCGCGGGTCACCCCGTACTTCACCGCCGTCATGCCGCCAGCATTGGTGCTGATATTGCCACCGATGGTCGCAGATTTCTCTCCCGGATCAGGAGGATAGTAGAAGCCCCGCTCCTCAACATAACTGCGCAGTTCCATCAGCAGCATGCCCGGCTCCACCGTCAAGGTCAGGTTCTCCTCATCGAGCTCCAGCACATGATTCATCAGGGTGGTGTCAATCATGAGACCACGTTCCACCGCCACAGCGGCTCCCACGAGCCCCGTACCTGCTCCACGCGGCGTGACCGCGATATGATGCTCATTGGCATAGGCCATGAGCTTTGATACTTCCGCCGTCGATGTCACCCGTGCCACCAGCGAGGGATAGACACGCTCGCTGGCCAGCTCATCATGGCTGTACTCCTCATTGATTTCGTCCCCGAAGAGCAGCCGCTCCCGGTCCACAAAACCAGCCAGCACTGCCAGGTCTTCCTCGGTCACCTGTTTATACTCCGTCATGCGCGCTCCCTCCCCTGCTGGATATCGGCAATGAGCCGTGGCACAATCTCATATAGATCTCCCACCACTGCATAATTTGCCACCTTGAAAATCGGCGCTTTGGGATCGCTATTGATGGCAACGATCTCCTCGGCGTGGTCCATCCCCGCCACGAACTGGATTGCTCCAGAAACCCCGCAGGTGATGATGAGCTTCGGCCGCACTGTGCGCCCGGACAAGCCAATCTGCCGCCGAGGATCCAACCAGCCATTCTCGATCAGCGGCCGCGTGCAGGCAAAGTCGCCCCCCAATGCCTCTGCCAGATCATAAACCAAGGACAAGTCCTCTTTCTTCTTGATGCCACGGCCTGCCACCACAAGCACATCGGCCTGCTCGATGCTCTTTTCCTTGGGCTTTTTCGTAATGCCCAGCACGGCAATCCGGGATACCAGCGCAGCATCGTCCACCGCCAAGGTTTCTATGCGCCCGCGGGCCGCCTCACTGCGCTGCGGCGCATCCATGATCTTGTAGCGGACAGTAGCCATCTGCGGGCGGTTGTTGGGCGTGAGGATCTCCGCCATGATATTGCCGCCAAAGGCTGGACGGATCTGCACCAGGTCGGTGTTCTCGCGGATATCCAGCACAGTGCAGTCAGCAGTCAGTCCCGTATGGAAGCGTGCGGCCACCCGCGGAGCCAGCTGCCGTCCCACTGGTGTCGCTCCGACCAGGATAGCGGCAGGTTTCACCTGCCGGATGAACTGCGCAAAGACATTGGCATAGGGTTCCATATTGAATTTCGCCAGAGCAGGCTTGTCACAGACAAATATCCGGTCCGCACCATAATGGCGCAGTTCCTCGGCCGCTGCACCGATATTCTCCCCCATGAACAAGGCCAGCACTTCCTGCTGGATCTTATCGGCCAGCTCCCGTGCCTTGCCCAAAAGCTCATAGGACACCGGATGCACCCGACCATCTACATGATCGATATACACGGCGATGCCCTGCCACTTGCTCTTATCGATGCTTGCCTGCTGTTCTTCCTCCACGAATTCAACAGCACCGCCGCCCTTTTTCACACAAAGCTTGCACAAACGGCAGGCAGCTGTGATCTCCACACTGCCACCTTGCTCCTGCATGGCACCGAAGGGACAGATAGCCACTAAGGCCTTGATATCCTGGATCTTATCGGAATGGATGACTAATTTTCCCATAGCGCGCCTCCTAGACGATGAACTTCTGCTGCTTCAAAAGCTGATGCAGGCGATCTGCCAGCTCCTGGCCGGTTCCCTGCCAGGTTTCCTGTGCCTTATGCACCTCAGGCGGGAAGATCCGCTGCACTTGTGTCGGCGAGCCATCCAACCCATAGTGGTGTTCATCCGTATCCGCCATATCCGTCAGCGTATACATCTCAACCGTCCGCTCGCGGGTTTCCTTTGCTTTTTTATACGAAGGCAGGCGAGGCTCGTAAATATCTTTTTGTACCGTCAGCAGACAGGGAAAAGCAACCTGCAAGGCTTCCATATCCTCAGACATTTCCATCTCCACACAGATGGTTTGACCCTGGACTTCCTTTATCTGCCGCACATTGCAGACACAGGGGATGTCCAGCTGCTCCGATAGCTCAGGGCCCACCTGCGCAGTATCTCCATCCGTAGTCTGCAAGCCGCAGAGAATCAGATCGAAATCGCCAAACCGCTTGATGCCCTGGGACAGGGTATAGCTGGTAGCCAGCACATCTGCACCGCCGAACTTGCGGTCTGTGATGAGGCAGCCACGGTCAGCACCCATCGCAAAGGCTTCGTAGAGTATCGCCTTCGCTTGCGGCGGTCCCATGGTGAGTACACTGACTGAGCCGCCATACTGCTCTCGCAGCCGCAGCCCCGTTTCCAGCGCATACAGGTCATAAGGATTCAGCTTGGCATCGGCACTGTTGCGTTTCAACACGCCTGTCACCGGATCTACCTCCACCTTGTTCGACCCCGGAACTTGTTTGATACAAACCAAGATATTCATCAAAATCCCCCTCCTCCGGCGAATGCTTTCTGATTAATTCTCGATTCGTCTTGATTTCTCCTGCATTTACCCCTGATTTTATCTTCCTGCACGCCCAAAATCCTTGTTTCCGAGCACAGGCCTGTCCCCCCCCCAGCGATCTGCCAGGACAAACCGCTGCTTACAGATTGGGCATGTCACAGCAGCGAGCATATGATAATACCGATTTGCTTCTTCCCTATACCCAGCATACTCTAACATCGTTCCCAACAATACAAACAATACCCTCGCTTCTGCCTTGCTTATTTCTGCGAACTGCTTTATTGCCGGCAAGCCATTATCCCCCAGCCTGCAATTGATCAATGCTAGCAACGCATCCAAATCAAAACCGAGCCCCCTTGCACCCCCTCTTACTTCTCCAACTTCATCGATAAAAAAAATTTCGCTAGCAGCTTTTACAAGCCCACTAACGAAATCTCTTTTTTATCGATGAAACAAATTTGCTACCACACTCAGCACAATGCTGATGATAATGCAAGTCACCACAGGAAAATAGAAAGAACCATGTTCGCCCGTGATACTGATATCACCGGGCAGTTTTCCCAGGGGCAGGAATTTACCGCCAAAATGCAGGATTCCTCCGACCACGACCAGCAATATGCCCATGCCAATAAGCATCTTCCCGATATCACTCATTCAACCGACCTCTTTTCTGCCACAGCTTTTCATCATGCCGCTCCCAAAAATCCGTATTCTGTGCCAAGGCCTTGGCAAATACAGCCTTTTGGAGCATCTGCTGGATTTTCTGTGTGGCATCGTCACAGAAACGCAGATAGCTGAGCGCCAGGAAATCTTCTCTCGCATAGACAATACTTGCATCATCCGCCGTATCAAAAGGCATCCCCTCGACCATTTCCTGATACGGTTCCTCAGCAGATGCCAAATCATGCGGAAAAAACGGGCTCATCGTCACAAAGATGTCTTCCCCCTGGCCGCAAGCCAGCCATTCCGCCTGAATATCATAGCAAACATCACAGATGCGGATCTGCCCATAATACTCCCCGCCCGGCAAAATCTCCTGCCAAGCCTCCCGCAGCCGCGTCTGCAGATCAGCAAAATCCGTAGCTGAAAAATGTTGCCAATCCAATTCGTACATATGCCATCACCATCAATTTCTAAAACTAAACGCTATGGTTCAAATTTCACCAGAGGTAAAACTTCAGTTTGACGTTCCCCAAACCGAAAAAATATTGGCTTACCACCTATTATATATTAACACATCAAGCTATGGAAAATCTTTATTCCCCTCTTGAGCTAATCATTTTTTCAGAACACAAAAAACTTCCCCTGTAAGCAGCTCAACTGCACAAGGGAAGGAAACGTTCATATCTCATCAATAGAATTTGCCGCCATGTGCCAGCCAGCTCATAGCCTCGGTCTCAGACAGGTTCACGCCCTCAATCTGAACGATGATGCGGCTGGAACCGTTATGCATATCTTTGATCCGCAAACGGCCAGTCTGCGTCAGGTATCCATTAACCGCTTCGATGACATCATGGTCTTCCAGCGGATAGTCGACAGGGTATTCCAAAACCGTTGCCACCGAATAGCCTTCAGCGGTAAAGATAGCAACTTTCTGTCCATCATCCGTATTGACCAGACCATTGATGCTGCCGCCAGTCATATGCGCCATGCACAGCCCCGACAGAGCCATCATCATAACTACTACCAAAACCAAGATACGTTTTTTCATAATGATTTTCTCCTCTTGCTCCCTACACTTTCACTGATTTTCTTCTCTTTTATGACTTTATCGGCATAAATATTCATACTCTTAAATTATTTCAATATCGATATGCCTATGCAACATTGAAAAAACTTATTACTGAAAATCATGTTCGGCAGCTTGCTATCTCAAGCTTCTGTTCTTTCTATCCCTGTACTTCAGAAAGTGTTACTCTCCTCAAGAAAAAAAGCCTATGTTCCTATCGTTTCTGATAGGAACACAGGCTTTTCAGCAATGAACCAGCGGCGCAGCTATACGCCCATACCGCTGAGCAGCTTTCCGCTATCGTTTATTCCGCCATCTTCTCTTTCCGCGTCAGCAGGCAGACGCTTTCGACGTGCGAAGTGCACGGAAACATATCCACAGGCTGGACTTTTTCGGCTTTGTAGCCGAGTTCGTCCAGGAGGGCGATATCGCGGGCTAGGCTGGCAGGGTTGCAGGAGACGTAGACGATGCGGTCTGGCTGCATGTTGGCAAAGGTCTCCAGCACCGTCGGCGTGCAGCCGGCACGCGGCGGGTCGACGACTACGACATCGGCTCTTACGCCCTGCTTATAGAGCCGTGGCATGACCTGGGTCGCGTCGCCAACGATGAATTCAGCGTTGCGCACGTTGTTGTCCCGCGCGTTTTTCTGGGCATCGAGGATAGCTGGTTTCACGATTTCGATACCGATGACGCTTCTGGCCTTCTGGGCAAGGAACAGGGTTATCGTTCCCGTGCCGCAGTAAGCATCGATGACCGTTTCCTGACCGGTCAAATTGGCAAATTCCAGGGCCTTGTTATAGAGCACCTCTGCCTGGGCCGTATTGACCTGGAAGAAGGATCGCGGCGAGATATGGAAGTTCAGGCGGCCGATGCTATCCTGGATGGTCGGGCGGCCCCAGAGGAGTTTCGTATCGCGTCCCATGATAACGTTGTTGTGATAGGTCTGGATATTCTGATGGATGCTGACGACCTTCGGCAGTTTCACCCGCAGCATCTTGACGAATTCTTTTTCCCGCGGCATATTCTTCGTAGCCGTTACGATGACGACCATAATATCGCCTTTTTTGCCCACGCGGCCGACCACATGGCGCAGGACGCCGGTATGCTTGTCCTCGTTGTAAACGGGGATATTGAGTTTCGTGACGATTTCGCGCACCGCATTGACCACTTCGTTGTTGCCGTCTTTCTGGATATGGCAATCGGTGGTATCGATGATTTCATGGCTGCCCTGGGCAAAACAGCCAATGATGGTCTTGCCCTTTTCACGGCCAATGGGGAACTGCATCTTGTTGCGGTAATTCCACGGCGTTGCCGCACCGATGGTCGGCTCAACGAAAAGATCCGGCTGCTTGCCGATACGCGTAACGGCATCGATGACCTGCTGGCGTTTCGCCTTGAGCTGCGCTATATACTCCAGATGCTGAAGCTGGCAGCCGCCGCATTTGTCGTAGATGCTGCAGATAGGCTCGACGCGGTCGGCGCTCTTGGTGAGGATTTCTTTCACATGGCCCTTGGCGTAGGTCTTTTTGACTTCGTCAATGACCGCCAGGACTTTCTCCCCCGGCAGGGCATAGGGCACAAAGACCGTAAAGTCCTGATAGCGGCCTACGCCTTCGCCACTCGTACCGAGCGTCTTGATTTCAATCTCGTATGATTTTCCTTTTTCGACGGGAACTTGTTTTCTCATTACGATGGTTTCCTCTTTCTTTCAATCTTGCTTAAAATTCCAACTGCGCAAACAGCTCCATAGGGTTATCCAAGAGCACTTTGGCGCCGGTTTCCACGAGCTCCTCCCGCGGGCGGAAGCCCCAGGTTACGCCAACGGGCAAAAAGCCTGCGTTGCGGGCGGTTTCCATGTCGACGCTCGTATCGCCGAAATAAGCGACTTCTTCGGGCTTGACGCCCATTTTGGCTGCAATTGCCAGCACTTTTTGCGGGTCCGGCTTGCGCGGCAGGCCCGGACGGTCGCCGATGATTTCCACGAAGGAATGCTTGGCCAGCAGTTTCTGGCAGACTTCATCAGCCGCCGACTGGTGCTTATTCGTGCAGATTCCCAGCGGGATGTTTTTTTCCTGCAAAGCCTGCAGCATTTCGTCAATACCGGCATAGCATTTCGTCTTGTGGACGAGATTCTTTTCATAGCAGGCCTTATAGCGCGCCAGTGCCTCATCCACAAAGGAAGCATCCTGCGCCTTGTCCTTGGGCAGGCAGCGCTCGATGAGCTTGCGGGAGCCATTGCCGACAAAATACCGGTATTCCTCGATGGTATGGGCAGGAAAACCATAGCTTGCCAGCATCTCATTGGCACTGTCCCCTAAATCCGCTAAGGAATCGATAAGGGTGCCGTCCAAGTCAAAAATCGCCGCTTTATACTTCATGATATCGCCTCGTTTTCTCCAGTCAGTCCACCAATGCCATCTTGGCTGTGCCTTCGGCCGTAACCGTGCCATCAGCCAGCGCAATCGTCGCTTTCATATTGACGAAGCTGCCGCGGCGCGATTCCTCCCAGCCGGTGATCACGAGGTGCTCGCCGACCGGTGTGGTCTTGCGATAGCGCACATCAAGACGCGCCGTCACAGCGCGCTCGCCACCAGAGTAGAGATAGCCCCCCATGGCCTCGTCAAGCATCGTCGTGATGATGCCGCCGTGGACAACGCCTTCATAGCTCTGATATTCATGGGGCAGGGTCTTTTCGGCCACATACTTATCTTCCTCGAAGTGAAAATCGAGGTGCAGGCCGATGGGATTTTCCGGCCCGCAGGCAAAGCAGTAGTTTTCTCCGGGCATTTTTTCTTTCGTGCTTGGCATGGTGTTCTCCTTTCTGAAATAGAATACGCCTTCCCCGCAGGGAAGGCTGTTATTCTCAATTACTGTCAGTTCAGTTTCTCGGCCAGCAGCTTGTTGACCATCTGCGGGTTGGCTTTGCCCTTCGAGGCCTTCATGACCTGGCCGACCAATGCGCCGATGGCTTTCTTGTTGCCACCCTTGTAGTCGTCAACGGCTTTCTGGTTATTGGCGATGACTTCATCGACAATGCCTTCGATAGCCTTCGTATCCGTGATCTGTACGAGGCCCTTGTCCTTGACGATTTTTTCCGGGCTGTCCGGATTCGTCAGCATTTCCTTGAAGACTTTCTTCGCAATCTTGCCAGAAATCGTATCCTTCATGATGAGCTGGATCATTTCGCCCAGGCGTTTCGCGTCAACCGGAGACTGGCTGATATCAAGGCCAGCGGCGTTGAGCTCCTTCGACAGGTCGCCCATAATCCAGTTGGCAGCCAGTTTCGGGTCTGCGCCTTCAGCGATTACTGCATCGAAGTACTCGGCCATAGCGCGCGAGCTCGTGATGATGCCCGCATCGTAATCCGAAAGACCGTATTCGCTTTCGAGACGGGCACGGCGGGCATCGGGCAGTTCCGGCAGTTCGCTGCGGTATTTCTCGATAGTTTCTTCACTCGTGACGATTGGCGGCAGATCCGGCTCCGGCATGTAGCGGTAGTCATGGGCGTTTTCCTTGCTGCGCATGGAAAGCGTGATGCCGCGAGCTGGGTCAAACGTACGGGTTTCCTGTACGATATGGCCGCCATCCTCGAGGACCTCTTCCTGACGCTCAATCTCGTAGTTGATAGCATCTTCGAGGTTCTTGAAGGAGTTGATGTTTTTCATCTCCGTACGGGTGCCGAGCTCCTTGGAGCCGACCGGACGCAGGGAAACGTTGATGTCAGCACGCAGGTTGCCCTCCTCCATGCGACAGTTGGAAACATCGATGTACTCCATGATGGATTTGATTTTCTCCATGTAGGCACGCGCTTCTTCCGCCGAGCTCATATCCGGCTCGGAGACAATCTCGAGGAGAGGTACACCGGTACGGTTGTAGTCAACGTTTGACGAGGACGAATCCTTGATGGTCGTTCCCGAGTGAACGAGCTTGCCCGCATCCTCCTCCATGTGGATACGCGTCAGGCGGATGCGTTTTTTCTTGCCCTCGACATCGATATCGACCCAGCCATGCTCAGCAATCGGCAGGTCGTACTGAGACGTCTGCCAGTTTTTCGGCAGGTCCGGATAGTAGTAGTTCTTGCGGTCAAACTTGCTGTACTTGTTGATTTCGCAGTTCGTAGCAAGACCAGCCTTGATACCGAATTCTACGACGCGCTTGTTGATGGTCGGCAGTACGCCTGGCATGCCAAGGCAGACCGGGCAGACATGGGTATTCTGATCCGCACCGAAGGTCGTGGCACAGCCACAGAAGATTTTCGTATTGGTTTTCAGTTCACAATGTATTTCAAGACCGATTACGGCTTCGTATTTCATCAGTTGTTACCTCCCAGCTTGGCCATCTCGTTGTGGTAGTTCTGGCTCTGCTCATACGTGTAGGCAGCACGGATGATGGTTTCCTCATCGAGCGCCTTGCCGATGATCTGCAGGCCAATCGGCATCCCCTGGCTGCTGTAACCACACGGAATCGACATGCCCGGCAGGCCAGCGAGGTTCAAAGGAACCGTGCAGGCATCCTGCAGGTACATCTGCAGCGGATCCGAAACCATCTCGCCAATCTTGAAGGCCGGCGTCGGTGCCGTCGGTGCCATGATGACATCGACTTTCTTGAAAGCCTCATTGTAGTCCTGCTGTACCAGCGTGCGGACTTTCATAGCTTTGAGGTAGTAGGCATCGTAATAACCAGCCGACAGGGCGTAGTTGCCGATGACAATGCGGCGTTTGACTTCTTCGCCGAATTTTTCCGTACGGGTCTTCGTCATCATGCCGACCAGGTCGTCGCTCTCGACGCGCTCGCCATAGCTTACGCCATCGTAGCGCTGGAGGTTCGTCGCCGCCTCAGCCGGTGCAATCAGATAGTAGGCCGAAATGGCATATTTCGTATGCGGCAGCGAAATCTCGACGATTTCTGCGCCCAGCTCTTTGTATTTCTCGATAGCGGCCCGGACGGTCTTTTCGACTTCCGGATCCATGCCATCGACAAAATACTCTTTCGGCAGACCGATTTTCAGGCCTTTGACGTCCTCCACGAGGGCCTTGGTAAAATCGGGAACCTCTGCCTCACTCGACGTGGAGTCCATCTCGTCATGACCGCAGATGATGTTGAGGATATTGGCGCAGTCCGTAACATCGCGCGTCAGCGGGCCAATCTGGTCCAGCGACGAAGCATAGGCAACGAGACCATAGCGGGAAACGCGGCCATAGGTCGGTTTCATACCGACAACACCGCAGAAGGATGCTGGCTGGCGAATCGACCCACCCGTATCGGAGCCCAGCGCCCAGATGGACGTACCAGCAGCAACTGCTGCCGCACTGCCGCCCGAGGAGCCGCCCGGTACGCAGTCCGTATTCCACGGATTGCAGGTCGGATGATAGGCGGAGTTCTCCGTCGAACCGCCCATAGCGAACTCATCCATGTTGAGCTTGCCGAGGATGACCGGATTCTGTGCCTTGATCTTCGTCATGGCCGTTGCATCATAAGGCGGCACGAAGTGCTCGAGGATTTTCGACGCACAAGTCGTCTTGATGCCCTTGGTGCAGATATTATCCTTGATTGCCCCCGGAATACCTTCGAGGAAGGAAATCTCCTCGCCCTTGGCAATCTTTTCATCGACAGCCTTAGCCTGTGCCAGCGCCTCATCGCGGGTGATGGTCAGGTACGCTTTGACATCGCCCTCGACTTCATCGATGCGCTTCAGCACATCTTCGGTCAGCGCTACGGCCGTAATCTCTTTATTGACGAGCATGTCATGGAGGACATGCGCCGGTTTCTCATATAATCTCACGTTCGTTCCTCCCCTGCTTAGTCCTCGAGTACCTTCGGTACCTTGAAATAGCCGTCTTCCTTGAGCGGTGCGTTGGCAAGAGCGTCCTCACGGTCCAAAGACTCTTTTACCACGTCCTCACGGAATACGTTCTGCATCGGCAGGGCATAGGTGGTCGGCTTGACATCTTTCGTGTCAAGTGCCGACAGATTGTCCATATACGTCAGGATCTTATCGAGCTGGCCCAGATACTTCTCCTCCTGCTCCTCGGCAATCGCGAGGCGGGAAAGAACGGCCACGTTCTGCAAGTCTTCTTTAGTAACTTTCATTTTCTCACCATCCATAGATGTTAATTGTTTGCATAAAAAAATACCTTACTAGTATACCACAAATACAAACCGGCTAAAAGGTTTTGATTTTCAGCGTCCGCAGATGCTTTTTGTGCACGGCACTTACCCGTCGGCTTTCGCAGGCCTTCTGGATGGCCTTGTTATGCGTCCACAGTGCCAGACGCCTGTCCTCGATAAAGGGCAGCGCAGCCTCATACTGCTTGGCCAGAGCTGTGGCAAAGTACCAGGCAATCATCATGTTGACATAATACTCCTCGGAGCGGATCTGTGCCGTCATCGCCAAATATGACCGGTCAAAATCCTCGTCAAGGAAATGGGCCATCAGCATGCCGATGGCAAAGCGCACCGCATAGGTATCCTCCGCAGCCAGCCACCGCTTTATCTGCAGCAGCAGTTCAGGCCGGTGCTTGGAAAACACTTTCGGCGACATCTGGTCGCAGGTAGCCCAGTTATCCACATAGGGCAAGAACGCATCCACATAAGCCAGGCATCGGTCAAAATCCTTTTCCGCTGACAGGATGAACGCATGCAGTTGGTTTTCCTCATGGTACAGATGGGGCAGAGCCTCCAGAAACCCCGCGGCCTCCCCTGCCGCCATGGTCTCCTTGGCCAGCTGGCGCAGCGCCGGAGTCCGCACACCGATGATCTTTGCCGGCGCTACCGTTGGGATCAGCTTGGCACTGAAGGCCTGATACCCTTCATCCTGCAGCGCAAAGAGTTTTTCCTGTATCTTCGTCCTTGTCACTTTATCATCCCCCGCTATCTCATAGCATAGTTATCGGGTCGATGTCGATGGCGACATCGGTGCGCAGGTGAAGGCCCTGCGCACGCAGGAAGGCCTGCACCGCCGGAAGGTCAGCCGTCTTTATGAGCACCACAAAGCGATAAATGCCGCGCAGCCGCGCAATCACCGCAGGCGACGGGCCGATGGCCTGCTGGCGCTTGTCGCCGCGGAACTGTTGCTGGAAAGCGGCGATCAGCTGTGCTGCCCCGCTGCGGGCAGCCTGCTCATCCTCATTCTGGTATAAGAGCTTGACAAGCCGGCTGTACGGCGGATAGAAAAGCTGCTGCCGCAGCTTCAGCTCCTGCGCATAAAAGCCTTCGTAATCCTGCACGATGCCGCAGGTCACGGCATAGTGCTCGGGATTGTACGTCTGGATGATGACGCGCCCCTGTTCCGTATGGCGTCCGGCCCGGCCTGCGGTCTGCGTGATGAGCATGAAACAGCGCTCGGCCGCCCGGAAGTCCGGCAGATTGAGGCTCGAATCCGCGCTGATGATGCCGACTGCCGTGACATTGGGGATATCGTGCCCCTTGGCAACCATCTGCGTGCCGAGCAGGATGTCGTACTCCTGCCGCCGGAATCTCGCCAAGATTTCCTGATGGGCAAACTTCGTATTCGTCGTATCGCGGTCCATGCGGATGACCCGTGCTGACGGCACGACCTGATGAAGTTCCTGCTCGAGCTTCTCAGTACCCGAGCCAAAGTATTTGATATACCGGCTGCCGCATTTGGGGCAGGTATCGGGGATGGGCTCCGTCACATCACAGTGATGGCAGGCGAGCCGCCCCGGCCTGCCTCCCACGCCCTGATGATAGACGAGTGGCAGGCCGCAAAGCTTGCATTTGATGACCTCGCCGCAAGAGCGGCACATGACAAAGGTCGAAAAGCCGCGGCGATTGAGCATGATGATGAGCTGCTGCCTTTTCGCTATCGTCTGCTCAATGAGCTGCTGCAAGGGGCGCGACATGATATGGCGGTTGCCCAGCCGCAGCTCCTGCCGCATGTCCACGCATTTGACCAACGGCAAAGGCAGGTTGCCAATGCGCTTGGTCAGCGTCAGCAAGGTAAGCTCGCCCTGCCTTGCTCGGTGATACGACTCCAGCGACGGTGTCGCACTGCCGAGCAGCAGGAGGCCCCCATGGATATGTGCGAGCTCTTCCGCCACGACGCGCGCATGATAGCGCGGCGACTCGTCCTGCTTGTAGGACATGTCCTGCTCCTCATCCATGATGATAAGGCCGACATCCTCCGCCGGCGTGAACAGCGCCGAACGCGCACCGATGATGATGCCCGCACCGCCGCGGCGCACGCGCAGGATGGCATCGTTGCGCTCAGCCAGCGACAGGCGGCTGTGCATGACGACGATATCATCGGGGAAGTACGCCTTGAACGCCGTGACGACCTGACCGGTCAAAGCGATCTCTGGCACCAGCACGATGACCTGCCGTCCGAGCCTGCGCGCTCGCTCAGCCATCTCGATATAGACCTGTGTCTTGCCGCTGCCCGTGACCCCCTTGAGCAGAAAGCCTTGATACGCATGGGCAGAAAGCGCCGGTTCCATAGCCCGCACCGCTGCTGCCTGCTCCTCTGTCAATTCGACCCTCTGCCTGTCGGCCTGCACATCGCCATAGCTATCCCGCAGCACGCGCCGCTGGCGGATCTCTGCAAGGCCAGCCTCTGCCAGATTCCTGACCGTCGCGGAAGAGACCTTCGCCGCCTTGAGGTCGGCCATCGCCAACGTCTGCTCAGGGGCGGCCGCCAAGAGTTCCAGCAGATGGAGCTGGGCTTTTTTCCGCTTGTATCCTTCCCGGATCTGACCGGTCAATTGACAAGTCAACACCACGAGCTTCTCATAGCGGGCATTATCGCGCTTCTGGGCCGCATACTCCTTGCGCAGTACCTTATACTGTACAAGCTTTTCCAGGATGGACGGCAATTCCTCCTTGACCTCCGGCAGGGCTCTGGCGATCGCATTCCTCCCCTGGGGCCCCTGGTCTGCCAGATACTGATAGACCACACGGTACATCGGCATCTGCAGCAGGATATGGCCGCCTTCCTCTTCCACCGCCTCATACTGTACCGATATCTTTAGCCCGCTCTTGCCCGGCATGAACAGCCGCATCATCTCCGCCAGCGAGCAGAGATAAAAATCCGCCAGCCACTTGGCCGCCTTGATCATCGCCGGCGTGAACCAGCACTCCTCATCGATAGCTGCCTCGATGGGCTTCAGTTTTATTCCCGCCAGCTCAGTCTCCGCCTTATCCGCCACCGCAAGGATAAAGCCCTCGACCTTGCGCCCGCCAAAGGGCACAAAAACACGCCAGCCGGCCTCCAGAAAGGAGAGCTCGGCTGGCACGCTGTAAGTATAAGCTTTTGCTATGCTCTTTACCGGTATATTGACAAATACGCTTGCCGTCAGCATCTACTGCACCATCCAACTATTATTGCTTTTCTCATTTTCCCGTCACTCTTGCCTGTATGAGTTCACTTAGGCGGCCAAACAGCTCGTGCACAGCCACAGGCTTGAGCAGATAGTCCGTCATGCCCGCTGTCCTGGCCCGCTGCCGGTCGTCCATCTCGCCGTCCCCTGACAGCCCGAGGATCGGCACCTGCTGGGCATCAGCGCGCGACATCGCCCGGATGGCCCGCGTCGCCTTGATGCCGTCCATGATGGGCATGCGCATATCCATGAGCACCGCAGCAATGCTGCCCAGTGCCGACTGGGCGAAGGCCTCGATGCCCTGCTGGCCATCGGCCACTGCAATGACCTTTGCCTTCTGCATCAGCAGGAGATTTTCCATGAGCTCCCGATTGATCTCATTATCCTCACAGAGCAGGATCGTCTTGCCTGCAAGCTGCGGATAGCTGTGCATGTGCACTTCGGTCCCCGGCTGCTGCTTCTGCCCTGGCGGCAGCGTCAGCCACAGATCGAACCGCGTCCCCTTGCTCTTCTCACTCTCCACATCGATACGGCCGCCCAGCACCTCCACCAGCTGCTTGACGATGGCCATGCCCAGCCCCGTCCCCTCCAGCGTGCGGGTCAGCTTGGTGCGCTCCTGCGCAAACGGCTGGAAAAGCTTCGGCAGGAAGTTCGCATCCATACCAATGCCGTTATCAGCTACGATGATATGACAATTATAGCCATCGCCGAAATCGAGCGGTCCCTCCATCGAGAGCGTCACCGTACCGCCTGCCGGCGTGTACTTGATGGCATTGGACAATAGATTCATCAGCACTTTCTGCAGCTTGAGCTGATCGATATAGACATCCTGGAACCGCATATTCTCGAGCTTGATGCGGAAATTGACCTGCTTGATCTCGGCATTGGCATGGGCGGCCACGACCACCGTGTCGAGCAGGCTGTCGATGTTGATGTTCTCCGGCTCCATCTCCAGCTTGCCGCTGGCGATCTTGCTAAGGTCCAGCGTCTCATTGATAAGCGACAGCATGAATCTGCCCGTCGTGCGGATCTTCTCCAGATACTCCTCGCGCTTCTGCCCGTTGGTGCGCATGGCCAGCTCGGTGAAGCCCAGGATGCCATTGAGCGGCGTCCGCATCTCATGGCTGACATTCGAGATGAATGCCGCCTTGGCAGCCATCTCATGCTCAGCAGCCAGGATCTTCTCATTGCGCTTGCGATCAGTGACATCGCTTAGGAAATGGGCACAGGCCAGGCGCCCGTGCCAATCGACGCCCTTCTTCTCGATGTTCAGATACGTATCGTCGCGCATGTCATGACGGATCAGCTCCTGCCGCGTTCCCAGCTTCATCTTGCGCAGCTGGCAGTCCGCGCAGAGACCGCTGTGCCCAAACATGTAATCATAACAGGTATGGCCAGCGTAATCGCCATGGCGTTTGCTATGCACCCGCGCTGCCTTGTTCGCGTACAAGAGCTCCTGCGTCTCGACATCGCAGACATAGACAATGGTATCCATATTCTCGAGCAGGTCTGCCATAAGATCCTGCGCTTCGTTTTTTTTCATCTCCATGCCGATCACCGCCCCTCGTGTCTTCATGTTCTGTTATAAAAATTATACACGATAGGCCGCAAAAATAAAAGATTTTATCCGCCGTGCTGCCGCTCATTCCTGATTCAAGCCCATATCGTTGCGCAGCTGGATGGCCTCCGCGATCTGCGCTGCCGCGATGGTCTCTTCCCCTGCCAGATCCGCGATAGTCCGCGCCACCTTGATGATGCGGTCATAGGAGCGCGCCGACAGCAACAACTGCTGGAATGCCTGCTCCAGCAGCTGCTGCGCCTCTGCCGTCAACTGGCATTCCCTGCGGATGATGGCATGGGTTATCTGGGCATTGCAGAACAGGCCGTAGCGGCGCAGCCGGCGATGCTGCCGAGCCCTTGCTTCCTCTACCCGTGCCCGGATGACCGCCGACGGCTCCGCCTTATGGCTGGACGAAAGCTCCCGGTATTCCACGCGTGGCACGCGGATATGGATATCGATGCGGTCAAGCAGCGGCCCTGATATGCGCCGCGTATAGCGCTTGATCTCGCCCGGCGTGCACGTACAGTCGTGGTCCTTATCCCCTTGATACCCGCAGGGGCATGGATTCATAGCTGTCACCAGCATGATGCTCGAGGGATACGTGAGCGTCGCATGTATGCGTGACACGGTGATCCGTCTGTCTTCTACGGGCTCGCGCAGCACTTCGAGAGTTTTCTTGCTGAACTCCGGCAGCTCATCGAGGAACAGGACACCATGATGCGCCAGCGTGACCTCGCCAGGGCGCGGGATGCTGCCGCCACCGATCATGGCCGTCATCGAGGTCGTATGATGCGGGCTGCGGTACGGGCGCTTCGTGATAAGGCCCCCGTTGTGCGGCAGCAGGCCGGCAATGCTGTATATCTTCGTGACTTCCAGCGCCTCCTCGCGCGACAGGCGCGGCAGGATGGTGCTGACCCGCCGGGCCAGCATTGTCTTGCCCGAGCCTGGCACACCAACCATCAAAACGTTATGGCCGCCAGCCGCGGCAATCTCCAGGGCGCGCTTCGCCTGATACTGCCCCTGCACATCCGCAAAATCATCCAGCATCTCCTCGGCCGGCGGAGCCGCAGCTGCCGCATCCGGCTTCGCCGCCTCGAGACGCTCCTCGCCATTCAGGAACTGCACCAGCTGCAAGAGATTGTCGAGCGCATAGACCTTGATGCCATCGACCAGCAACGCCTCATTGGCATTTTCCCGGGCCACAAACAATTCCGTCAACCCCTTTTCCCGTGCCGTTATCGCCATGGGCAGGATACCGCGGACACCGCGGCACTCGCCCTCCAGGGATAATTCTGCGGCCAGCAGCGCCTTTGCCAGGCTGTCAGCCGGTATCACGCCGTAAGCGGCCAGCAGCCCCATCGCTATCGGCAGGTCAAGGCCGGAGCTGTCCTTGCGGATGTCGGCAGGTGCCAGATTGATCGTCACCTTTTCCTGCCGCAGCTGGATACCGCAATTGCGGATGGCTGTCCGCACACGCTCCTTCGCTTCCTTCACTGCGGCATCGGGCAAGCCCACGATCTCAAAGCCTGGCAGCCCCGCAGCCGAATCCACCTCGACATCGATGATGAGCCCGTCCACCCCCATGGTCGTCGCTCCATACGTCCGTGCAAACATATCAAAGCCTCCCCGCTCTCAAGTCTCAAATGCCCCAGGTATATGGCGTATCTCCCAACCGCCCACCGGACGGGCATATACCTCCACAACATCAAAACGGCAGAGACACCTGTCCTCTAGGTGTCTCTGCCGTAAAAACCAGCGCGCCGTCTGGATGATCTTCTGTTGTTTGTGATACGTCACCGCCTGTGCCGGCGTACCGCAGCCCAGCCCCCGGCGCGTCTTCACTTCCACGAAGACCACCAGCTCCTGTTTCGCCGCCACGATATCGATCTCGCCTGCAGGCACACGGAAATTGCGCGCACAAATCCTGTAGCCTTGCCGCGTCAGATAATCGGCCGCTGCTTGCTCGCCTTGACTGCCCAAAACCTTGTTGTTCATCTGCCGTACCCTCTTCTCTTCCACGATCAGAGACGGACTTCAGGCACTTTCTCCTTCTTGGCCTTCTTGTCGATGCGATAGACATAGGCCATGACCTCCGCAATCGTCCGGTATAGCTCCGGCGGTATTTCCCGATCGATATCAAGCGCCATCAGCATGCTGACCAGCGTCTTGTTCTGATAGACAGGAACGCTGTTCTGCTGCGCCGCCGCAAGGATATTCTCGGCAACATGGCCGCGGCCCTTCGCCACAACCTTCGGGGCCTTGTCCCTTTCCATATCGTATTTGAGCGCTACCGCCTGCTGGGGCACATCCGGGTTGGTCTCCGGCTCTTCCTGTAACTGCTGCCTTGGTTTCATATCCCTATCACCTGCCTGAATGCCTCTTTACGGTCACATTATAAGTTGTTATTGTTTACTCGTCAAGGACATTATTTATTATCGATGTGGACTCACATAAAGCGTCGCTCACCAGCGGCGCCGATTTTCAGATCATTGAGCTTGAGCGCCGAGTCTTTGAGCGACTCACGCAAAGCCTTCGCCTGCTCACGGAACTCAGCCGCTGACTCCGGATTCGAGAAGAACACGCGCAGATCAAGCTCCGTCTCATTGAAGACACGGCAGGTAAGTTCTACCGCCCCGATGTTATCGGTCAGCACGCAAAGCCGCAGCCATGTCTCCTTCTTCATCTCCCCAGTCTCCGGGTCCGGCTGCTTCTCATCGTAGACATGGATATAGGAAGGATACGTGCTCTCCTCGCCCATATACATCGGCAGCATGAAGTTCAGCGACCGCTGTCCCTGCACCGAGGAATTATCGCCGCCCATCGCATTGCGCATGGAAAGCACCAAGAGCGCCACGTCCTTGCCAGCCCGCTTGAGCTGGCGGGCGGTCATGCGCTTGGCAAAGGTCATATCACAAAGCTGCATGAAGGCCCACAGACGCGGCAGATCCGGAAGGTTCTGCTGCACGGCCGCCTGCTGCACCGTTGCCGGCACATTCTGCTGGCAGAGGCGTATCAGTTGCTGCAGCTGCTTGGCATCCTTATCGCTCAAGGTACTGCTTTGCCCATTGACAAAATTCTGCAGCAAAGTCAGATCCTTCTGGCTCATCTCCGCATTCTTCAGCAAGAGCTGCGCCAGGCTTTTCATCGTATTCATCGCCTGCTGCGTGTTTTCCATGGTCTGGCTCATCAGCTGCGCCTTCGCCTGCTGCATTGCCGCCTGCTGGCTCTGCGGCTGGCCTGTCTGGGCATTCTGGTTGGCCTGCTGCGGTGCTCCGCCTGCCTGTTGGCCGTTTGGCGCGGCCTGACCCTGCGGCGCATTCTGCCCCTGGGACTGATTTGCCGCCTGCTGGCCCTGTTGGGCCTGAGGCTGGTTGGCGGGCTGCTCCTGCGCCTGCGGCTGGCCTGTCTGGGCATTCTGTCCGGCCTGTTGCGGCGCTCCGTCTGCCTGCTGGCCATTTGGCGCAGCCTGACCCTGCGGCGCATTCTGCCCCTGGGGCTGATTTGCCGCCTGCTGGCCCTGCTGGGCCTGAGGCTGGTTAGCGGGCTGCCCCTGCGCCTGCGGCTGGCCTGTCTGGGCATTCTGTCCGGCCTGTTGCGGCGCTCCGCCTGCCTGCTGGCCATTTGGCGCAGCCTGACCCTGCGGCGCATTCTGCCCCTGGGGCTGATTTGCCGCCTGCTGGCCCTGTTGGGCCTGAGGCTGGTTGGCGGGCTGCCCCTGCGCCTGCGGCTGGCCCGCCTGGGCATTCTGGCTGGCCTGTTGCGGCGCTCCGCCTGCCTGCTGGCCATTTGGCGCAGCCTGACCCTGCGGCGCATTCTGGCCCTGCTGGGCCTGGGGCTGGTTGGCGGGAGCCTCCCCGGAAGCGGGGCGTGGCATGAAATACTGCACCAGCTGCTTCAAAAAGCCCATGCTGCTCCCCTCATCAGCCTGCATCGCAGCCGCCTGTCCCTGGGGCTGCAGCGTGAGCAGCAGCGCCTGCACTTCCTTCGGCAGTTCGGTAAAGCTCTTGTTGTCCAGCAGCTCAAAGGCCGCCTTGGTAAGCAGCACGGGCTCAAGGGAGCCTCCGTTCTCCGCCGCCACCAGGGCCTTGAAGTTCGACAGCAGGGCCCGCATCTCATCACTGACCTCTACTGGCGTCCCTTTTTCCGCCATCGCTCCCAATTGAGAGAGCATGCGGGAAAGCGCACTGAGCTGATCCATCGAGAAGCGCTGGCTCTCCAGTGTGCTGCCGAGCCCCTGCCCCATGGTCTCCTCCAGCGAGAATGCCTGCTTGAGCACGTTCTGGATGACCTTCTGCAGATCCTGCGGCATCTTGTCCACGGCCTCGCTCTGGTTGCTCGAGATCTTGGCCAGGATGCCTGCCATGTCATCGACGGCACTCTGGATGGAAATGTTGGTCTTCGGACTGAACGCCGCCGAAGAACTGCCGCCGTCGCCGCGCCGGGATACGCCTTCCGTACTACCGGCCGACTGTGGGCGGTCTATCGGACGGACTCCTACATTCATCGCCGTTTCCATTGCCATTTCCTTCACACACCTTTACCGAAAATCACATTCATTCAGCCATTGACCAGTGACCGCACCGGCTCAAACGAAAGGCGGTGGATCGGGCACGGGCCATATTTCTTCAGCGCTTCGATATGCTGCGCCGTACCATACCCCTTGTGCTGGGCAAAACCATACTCGGGATACTGTTTATCATACATATCCATCAAGCGGTCACGCGTAACCTTGGCGATGATTGATGCAGCCGCGATCGAGGCCGACTTCGCATCGCCCTTGATGATGGATTCCGAAGCCATCGGCAGATTGTCAAGCTTCACCGCATCGATGAGTACCTTCTGCGGCTCAGGCTTCAGCATGAAGATGGACTCATACATGCCGTTGATCGTCGCCTGGTAGATATTGACACGGTCGATAGTCTGCGCATCGATGAGCGCCGTACCGATCGCCACTGCCTTCGCCTGGATCTCGTCGAACAGCTCCTCGCGGACCTTCGCCGAAATCTTCTTGGAATCGTTGATCTTGGGCAGGTACAGATCGTGCGGCAGGATGACTGCCGCCACCGAGACAGGGCCAGCCAGCGGGCCGCGCCCGGCCTCGTCGACACCTGCTACCACCTCATACCCCTCGGCCATGGCCTGATGCTCATATCCATACATCGTCATGACGCGCACGCGGTCCTGCTGTTCGCGCTCATAGCGGCGGACAAGGCGCGCAACGGCCTTGCGGCTGTCAGCACGACAGGCCTCGAGGAAAGCCCCATCGACTTTCCCCGCAGCAAACAGACCCTCTATATCTTTTATCGTATAATTCGCCAAATCATTCAATGTTTTTTTCCGCCTCTTCCTCGGCCGCTGCGGCAGCCGGTACTTCATCAAGCGTCACCAACCCGAGTTTGCCCGCACGGAACTCGGTCAGGACAATATTCTGTGCCTTCTCCAGGTCGACGACACCGCCCTTGACCAGGCAGCCGCGCTTGCGCCCTACAGCTTCAAGCAGCTCGAGGCCATCGGTTGGCATCTCCCCCTTGAACTTGAACCGCTCGACAAGACGCTCCGGATAGTCACGGCGCATCGCGGCCAGCAGCAGCGCCGTGACCTGCTCGCGATCGTAGATGTCATCGTTGATCGCCCCAGTGAACGCGAGCTTGAGACCCACGGTCTGATCCTCGAATTTCGGCCAGAGAATGCCCGGTGTATCCAGCAGATCCAGGTTGCTGCCGATCTTGATCCACTGCTTGGCCCGCGTAACGCCCGGCTGGTTCGCCGCCTTGGCCTTCACCGCGCCAGCCAGCCGGTTGATCAGCGACGACTTGCCAACGTTGGGGATGCCGAGGATCATGCAGCGGGCCGCGCGCGCCCGTGCGCCCTTGGCAACAAATTTCTCCGTCTTCGGCCGGGCCAGCTCCTCTGCTTCCTTGACGAGCTGTTTCATGCCCTTGCCCTTCATCGAGTCAATCGCCACGGCAGGAATCCCCTGCGCGCGGAAATAAGCCAGCCACTTTTTCGTGCTCTGGCTGTCAGCCAGATCCGCCTTGTTGAGAGCGATAAGCCGCGGCTTGTCCTTGATGATTTCCGCCAGCATCGGATTGGCCGAGCTCGCAGGGATGCGCGCATCCAGCAGCTCGATGACGACATCTACGAGCTTCAGGTTCTCCTCAATCAGCCGCTGGGCTTTCTTCATGTGTCCTGGGAACCACTGCAGCGTCGGGATGTCCGTCCGTGCCGCTCTCTCTTTATCCATCATATCCATAAACCTCCGAATCAAAGTCCTCTTTGTCAATGTCAATGTATCTATTATACAATACGCTGGCAAGCCTTGTCTGCATTTCTGATGACTGCCCGCCCATAATATGGTATACTATAAGCAATTTCAACGCTTTATTCTTATTTGGATCTGCATTGTAAAAAAGGATGTGTATTTTTCATTGGATAGTTCCCAAGCAGGTTTATTATTCCTCTTGCTCTTGCTCCTGCTGAGCATCAATGGCTTTTTCTCGCTGATCGAGACAGCCATCACCGAAAGCCACCGCAGCCGTC
Source organism: Pseudoselenomonas caprae (assembly GCF_008271345.1). NCBI lineage: Bacteria > Bacillati > Bacillota > Negativicutes > Selenomonadales > Selenomonadaceae > Pseudoselenomonas > Pseudoselenomonas caprae. Next base: position 115,370 of record NZ_VTOZ01000003.1, on the reverse strand, counting down.
TTGAGCGGCTGCAGGAAGACGGCAACCCCGACGCCGAGCAGGCGCTGGCCATTCTCGAGCGTCCCGAGCAGATGCTCTCGCTGGCCCAGGTCGGCATCACGCTGACCAGCATCCTGACCGGTCTCTGCACCGGCGTGTTCCTGGCGCCAGTCGTTGCGAGCCTGTTGCCCTTCCTGCCGCAGGCCCATGCAGTCGCCCTCGTCATCAGCATCGTCGCAATGACGTACATCACACTGCTCTTCAGCGAATTCCTGCCGAAGAAAGCGGCCATCCAGGCGCCGGAGCGCGTGCTGCTCAAGTACCATCGCAGCCTGCGCCTCATCACGCGCCTCACCCAGCCCTTCATCACGCTGCTATCGGGGTCAGCCAACCTCATCCTGCTGATCTTCGGCATCAACCCCAAGCACGAGGACACTGTTACCGAAGACGAGGTCAAGGATCTCATCGAGCAGGGCACAGAAGATGGCACCTTCGAGAAGACCGAGCAAGCCATGGTCGACCGCATCTTCCACATGAGCGACCAAACCGCCTATGCGCTGATGACACCGCGCACGCAGATGCTGTGGCTCGACCTTTCCGACTCGCTCAAGCATAACCTGCGGCTGATCCGCGAAACGCCCCAGGACGTTTTCCCGGTCGGCCGTGACAGCCTCGATGACTTCTGCGGCATCCTCTATGCCAAGGACCTGCTGAATGCCTCGCTTGAGCGCAAGGCCCTTGACCTTTCCCTCTATATCCGCAAGCCGTTGTTCGTCCCCCGCTCGATGGAAACCTTCCGCGTGCTTGAGCAGTTCCGCGACAGTGGCACCCACGAAGCAATGGTTCTCGATGAGTACGGCGGTGTCATCGGCTTCCTGACCATGGATGACATCCTGCAGGAAATCATCGGCGATTCGCTCTCGACCAGCGAACCCGACCCCGTCCAGCTCACCGTCCGCGATGAGAACTCCTGGCTGGTCGATGGCCTTTACTCCATCGACGATTTCAAGGAGCGCTTCGACATCGACGAGCTGCCGGACGAAGACCACGACCACTATCAGACCATGGGCGGCTTCCTGACCTCCTACTTCGGCTATATTCCCAAAGCCGGCGAGAAGAAGGATTGGAACGGCCTTACCTTCGAAGTCGTCGATATGGACCGGGCGCGCATCGACAAGATCTTGATCACCAAGACCCCCGCGCCCATCGCAACCGAATAAGTGAAAATCCCGCTGCCAGGGTTTAGCCCACGGCAGCGGGATTTTTTCATGCTCAAGACTGGACAAACAACGCCTTGACGCGGATATTCACTTCATGCACGATCATGCCGGTCATATACTCCACCGCCTCGCGCACACTATGCTGCGCCTGGGCGATCAAGGTGGGGATATGGTTGCCATAGGTCAGGACCACATCACACGAGATCTTGAGCCCCAGATCCTCGTCCTTCTGCATGAGGTGCTGCACCTCTATGCCGCTGACCTTGGTGAAGGCCTCCTGCTGCGTGATCACCTGACGGATAATGCCCTTGATGGCATGGTCGTCGATTTCGAGTTTGCCATAATAGCTGAATACCGGACGCACGATGGACTTTTCGCCCAGCCGGCGCCGGCGCGTTGAAGAACGCTTGAAAAACGTCTGCAACGGATCCACGAGATATCCTGAGAAATGCGGCTTGAGTTCAATGGTCGGCACGGGGATGATATGCTTTCCCTGCTTGAGCCGATAGAACTGCGCCTTTTCCATCTCCTGCTGCGAAGCCACATCCTCGATATGGATGATCTTGGCTATCGACGGCAGCTTCAGTGCCTTGGCTATCTTCTGCACCATGTTCTCCGACGTGCCGAGGATCAGGATGCGATGCGGCTTCTCCGCCTGTATGGCAGCCCGCACTTCCTCAGCATGCCCCGGCAGGACGAAGATTGCCCGGCGCACAGCCATGATCTTGCTCTGCTCTTTCTTCGCTGAGTGACCGGCCAGTATCTTGCCGTCCTTGATCAGGATGCCATCGTCGATGATGGCATCCGCCTTGTTTTCATGTGCCACTACCAGCGCATGATGGCTCTTGCCAGTACCACTGGGTCCCACCAGTGCGATTACGTTCATGCTCTACACTCCTGTTTAGCCCAGTTTCTGCTCTGGGCGGTAAAATTTCTCTGCCCAGCTGTCTTCAATCGTAAACACGCCGAGTTCCTGCGGATAGCGTGTCGGGAACCCATGGAAATCAGAGCCCCCCGACACCATGAGCCCGAACTCCTCGGCCATGGCCAGATAGCGGCCAGTATCCTCTGCATTGTGCTGCGGATAAAACGCCTCGATGCCCTCGATGCCACGCTGGCAAAGCTCACGCACCAGCGCATCGTCACCAACGAGCTTCGGATGCGCCAGCACCGGCGTGCCACCAGCGGCCTTGATGAGGTCGATGATCTCCTCGACCTCCAGATGATAGTGCGGCACATAGGCAGGCTGCCCCTTGCAGAGGACAGCATCGAACGCCTCCCGCACCGAGGCAAAATACCCTTTCTTGACCAGGACTCGGCCGATATGCGACCGGCTGATCGACTTGCTGGTCCCGGCAATCGCCAGGACATCGGCCTCGGTAATCGCATAGCCTAAGGCCCGCAGCTTCTCCACCATCTCCGAGAACCTGCTCCAGCGTCCTTCTGTCACATCGTTAAGCTTGTCCGCCAGCCCCCGATAGTAGATATCGACGTTGTAACCCAGTATATGGATTTCCTTGGTCGGATGATGCGCACTGAACTCGATCCCGGGGATGATATTTATCCCGCGGGCCGGATAATGACCGTTCTCATATAAATCGACGATGCCTTCCACCGTATCATGGTCCGTGATGGCCATATAGGTAAGGCCGGCTGCTTTTGCGGCTGCTACGAGCTCTTCCGGTGTCAGCTTGCCATCCGAAAAAGTCGTATGCATATGCAAATCACTTGGCATTCGGATCCACTCCTATACTCTATACTCAGCGCGGCTCGACGATCAGTTTGATAGCGGTACGTTCTTCCCCGTCGATCTTGATATCCGTGAAGGCCGGAATGCAAATGAGGTCGATTCCATGCGGCGCTACGAATCCACGGGCAATGGCCACAGCCTTGACCGCCTGGTTCAGCGCTCCGGCACCGATTGCCTGCATTTCAGCGCTGCCGCTTTCCCGCAGCACGCCAGCTAAAGCGCCTGCCACTGAGTTCGGATTCGACTTTGCAGATACCTTTAGAATTTCCATGTTCAGCACGTCCTCTCAACAAAAACACTACATCAACAAATTGTGTATATCCTGTAGTCAAAACTTACTGTCACTAGGAAGAGTATTCGGCAAAAGACTGCAAAGTCCTTCTTTTTTCTACAAACTAAAGTATTTTCAGCTTACTCCTCGGTAATGAAAATACGCTCGATCCCCGTCGTCCGGTTCGTCGCATCATCGATGTCGACAATCACGGCCGAATAGACCTGCGGACCGCTCTCTTCGAGATCGAACCGGCAGGGCATGGCCGTCGTGAACTTGCGCAGGATGATGTCGGTCTTGACGCCGAGCACCGAGTTCCACGGCCCCGTCATCCCGAGGTCGGTGATATAGGCAGTGCCCTGGGGCAGGATGCGGGCATCAGCCGTCTGTATATGCGTATGCGTACCGACGACGCCATTGACACGCCCATCGAGATACCACCCCATCGCCATTTTCTCCGAGGTTGTCTCCGCATGGAAATCCAGGAATATGATGTCACACTCCCGCCGAATCTCATGCAGGATATCCTCCACCTTCTGGAACGGGCAGTCAAGCGCTGGCATGAAGGCCCGGCCCGAAAGATTGATGACACCGATATTCTTGGCCTTGAACGGATAGACGCACCAGCCCTTGCCCGGCGTCCCCTCCGGATAATTTGCCGGACGGATCAGGAAAGGCTCCTGGTCGATGAACTCCAACACATCCTTCTTGTCCCATACATGGTTGCCCGACGTGACGATGTCGGCTCCCGCATGGTAGAGCTCGTCGAGCGACTTGCGGGAAAAGCCCTTGCCACCAGCGGAATTCTCACCATTGACGATAACCACATCGATGCCCTTCTCCTGACGGAGCTTCGGCGTATACAACTGGAATGCCTTGCGGCCCGGACGGCCGACGACATCACCTGTCAACATTACTCGCACGATTGTACTTCCTCCTCCCGCTGATACCTCAGCGGTTATATACTACCACCCGATCCCGGTCGCGGATCCCGATCAGCTGCTCGCGGATCTTGTATATCTGATGCTGATCCAGCAGCTGGTCGAGAACGGCACTCTGGGCATCGGCAAATTCCGGCTCCAGCTGGTCGAGCGAGTGCTTGTCCCGTCTCAGCCTGCTGCCAAAGGTCTCCCGGAACAACGCGGCGATCAGTGTGAGCTCTCCGCGTGTCAGAGTCACCAGCTGGCGATGGATGTGGACGGTCATCAGGTTGCCGAAGCTCTCGGCCTCTGCAGCCATCCATACCTGGCTGCCCGAATCCAGCTCATGATAAGCCTGCAGGCTGTCATCGAGCAATTTGACAAAGGGCTCCAATTCCTGCTTGTCCGCCTTGCCCTCGATGATGAAATCCATGACCATTTCCGTATTCTCTGGCTCGTAGGTGACCGACTCGATCTCGGGGTAACAGACGAGGATAGAAGCCAGCAGCTGTATGCCTGTCTTGTCATTCGGCTGCTTTCCCACCGCCTGTTTCATCAAATCCTTGAATCTGAACATAGTCTGTCCTCTTATAGGTAGAATGGGGATGCAGAGCCAAGCCCTGCATCCCCAGATCTTTTGTTTCTTGCTTATTTCGCATAGTCGACGACGCGCGTCTCACGGATAACCGTAGCCTTGATCTGGCCCGGATATTCGAGCTCGTCCTCGATCTTCTTGACGATATCATGTGCCAAAGCAGCTGCCTCAGCATCATCCACCTTGTCCGGCTTGACCATGACACGGATCTCACGGCCAGCCTGGATGGCGAAGCAACGCTCAACACCATCGTAGGACTCTGCAATCTCCTCGAGACGTTTGAGGCGCTTGAGATACGACTCAAGGCTCTCACGGCGTGCCCCAGGTCTGGCAGCCGATACAGCATCGGCTGCAGCGACGAGGACAGCCTCAACACTCGTTGCCTCGACATCCCCATGATGCGAAGCAATGCAGTTGATGACATCCTTGGACTCACGGAATTTGTGTGCCAGATCTGCACCGATCGTCGTGTGCGAGCCCTCAACCTCACGGTCGATGGCCTTGCCGATATCGTGCAGCAGGCCGCCACGCTTGGCCAGCGTGACATCACAACCCAGCTCCGACGCCATGACACCAGCCAGATGGGCAACCTCGATCGAATGATTGAGGACGTTCTGCCCATAGCTCGTGCGATAGCGCAGGCGGCCGAGCATCTTCACGAGTTCCGGATGGATGCCGTGGACGCCCGTATCAAACGTAGCCTGCTCACCAGCCTCTTTGATGCGCTGGTCGACTTCGCGTTTGGCCTTCTCGACCATCTCCTCGATGCGGGCCGGATGGATGCGGCCATCCTGGATCAGTTTCTCCAGGGCAATGCGGGCCACCTCGCGGCGCACCGGATCAAAGCCCGACAGGATAACAGCCTCCGGCGTATCATCGATGATGAGGTCAACGCCCGTCATCGTCTCCAATGTACGGATGTTACGGCCCTCACGGCCGATGATGCGGCCTTTCATCTCATCGTTCGGCAGTGCGACAACCGATACCGTTGTCTCTGCGACATGGTCGGCCGCGCAGCGCTGGATGGCCTGACTCAGGATGTCCTGTGCTTTCTTGTCGCACTCATCCTTCATCTGCTGCTCATATTCCTTGATCTTCATGGCTTTCTCATGCTTGAGTTCTTCCTCAGCCTCTGCCATGAGCATCGTCCGCGCTTCCTCTGCCGTCAGGCTCGAGATGCGTTCGAGTTCTGTTTTCTGCTTCTCATGCATCTCATCCACAGCCTGCTGGCTCTTGTCAAGGCGCGACTCCTTGCGGGCCAGTGCCTCTTCCTTCTTTTCGATGGAATCGAGCTTGCGGTCAAGATTCTCTTCCTTCTGCACCACACGGCGCTCCTGGCGCTGAATCTCGCTGCGGCGCTCCTTCGTATCGCGATCGAGTTCCTGGCGCAGACGATGGATATCCTCCTTCGCCTCCAGCAGGGCCTCTTTCTTCTTGGTTTCGCCTTTTTCTTCCGCGTCTGCTACAATGCGTCTTGCTTCTTCTTCAGCGGAGCCGATCTGCGCTTCTGCCGTACGTTTACGGGCAGCATAGCCAAAGCCGGCACCGATGATAGCTGCAACTATTACCGCTACTATTTCGATAACGATAATACTCACCCCCTCTTGTTTTTATTTGCTTTTATGCAGGATAGATTCTCGGATAGTTTATACATAACTATACCCTACTATTTTAATGTTTTTCCTGTACAGTGTCAAGAAATCCTAGTCAAATCACGGCGGATGCGGTAAAATTAAAAATATGTGCGGATACGCAAGAATTCAACGGGAGGAATCCATATATGCTGAAATGTTCAGAATGCAGCCGCGACCTTGAGGAAAAGGACGCGCTCGTCCATACGGCCGAAGACGGCCAGCGCAAGGTCATCTGCCCGGAATGCTTTGAACGGCTGACCGGTGTCGACTACAAGACCTTTGCCTATCGCAAGGAAAATGCCAAGCAGACCATGTTTGCGGTACTCTTCTGCCTCGCTGCCACGGCCTATGCCTGGTATGACAAGGGCTGGATGTGGGGTGTCGGCGGCATCGTCCTCACCATCCTCGTCTATCTCTTTTCGAGCAAGACCCGTTGACAGCAAGGGCCTGACGGCCTATCGATGGCCGTCAGGCTCTTTTCATTTGAGAATCTGCTGCAGTTCTTCGTCGGTGAGGTCAAAGGTCTCCATGATGGCCTTGCTGCTCATCGTCCCATCCTGATACAGCTTGCGCAAGATGGCTCTGCGGGCATGGGAAAGCCCCTCGGCATAGCCGTTCTTGTAGAGAGCACCGACATCGCCTTTCTCGGCACTGATCCGCCGGTTGATGCCGCTGAGCAGGCTGTTGTCGATGGTCACGTCGGGCTTTTTCCAGAGCACCTCACGATTGACCATGCGGTTCGGCATCATCTTGCCGCGCAGCTGGTAGTCCCCGTCTGACAGCATCTGCCAAGTCTCATCGGCAGGCCATGATTTCTTCAGCACGCGCTCGACGTTGACGCGGTCGCTGTTCCGGTAGAAGATCTCTGCCTCTTCGCGGCTCTTGCCGCCCATCATCTTGCGCTGGATGAGACGCTCCTTGAGATCCTGCGGTTCAGCGCCGACAAACAGCGAATAATCCGCGTAATTGCGCACCGTAAGCCAGCGGTCATCACCGAGCAGCAGCCAATTGCCCTCCAGCAGGACGATGGGCCGGCGGACCTTCACGACCTCCTCGACTACATCGTGTGTCGTGCGGTCATAGATCGGCCAGCGGCATTCCTCCGCATGGAGCGTCTGCAGCTTGTCCAGCAGATGCTCCACATCGAAGGTCTCCGGGCAGCCCTTGACCATGCTCATCGGCACCTGCTTGCCATCACGCTCCACCGTATGCGTGCGGATATAATCCGCATGGTAATGGAAGCCATCGAGGCCCAGCGCCTGCACCGGCACGAGGTTCGAGTCCGTCAGCGATAGTTTTTCCAGCAGCAGGGCCAGCGTCGACTTGCCGGTCCCCGGTGGCGCCACCAGATATACGACAATGCGCGTCCCTTTCTCCCGCTGCAGCTTCGACATCCGCCGCAGAAACGGCAGGAACAGATTATCGATCGTTTCCTGATTATATCGCACCATATGCCCCAACCCGTTTATGGTCAGCCGCAGGGTACGCCAAGCTTTTTCTTCCATGAAACCCGCCTCCTTGTTCACACCTAACCGATGCCTGTCATCCGCAAGTTAAATTTCTATTAATTCTCACAAATCCCTTAACCTTTCCCGACAAAAATCCGTTATAATAATAGCAAAGGATAACAAACATCTACAGGAGGAATTATACATGAAATCTACGAAATTGCGCAAGCTGATTACGGGAACAATTGCCGCCAGCCTGCTGGCCTTCCCGCTATCCTTCGGCACAGTCCCAGCTCCGGCCGCAGAAGCCGGTACCTCCAGCATCCTCGGCGCAATCGTCGGCGGTGTTGCCGCCCATTCGCAGCTCGATGCTCTCCTGCGCAAGTACAATGACTCCGAGGAAGGACGTCAGGAATACTTCCGCGAGATGAAAAAACAATACGGCGTGAATGAGGACTGGGCGCTCAACCAGCAGCTCGATCGCATCATGACCAACCTCACGGCAGGAATCGGCGCCGTCGATTCTTCCGTATACAACAAGCCCTACAATTACTTCATCAACAACCAGAAGGGCTTCAACGCCTTCTGCACGATTGGCCACAACCTCAGTGTCAACACGGGGCTCTACAACGTGCTGACCAACGAAGACGAGATTGCCGTCGTCCTGGCCCATGAGCTCGGACACGGGCAGAAGGATCACCCGGTCAAAGGTGCCCGCAACTCGCTCAACATGCAGATCCTTGGCGCCGCCACGGGTTCCCAGGCCGGCGCTCTTGTCGCCCAGGTCATCAACAACCGCCACATCACCAAGCCGATGGAAAACGAAGCCGATGCCCTGGCCTTCGACTACATCACCCATACCAATTACAACCCCGGCGCGACAGCTGCCGTCTGGCAGCGCGTCCTCGACCTTTCCAAGAGCAAGGCCTCCGCTGTGCAGGAATTCCTCTCCGACCATCCCGCCGATGACGACCGCCGCGACGCTTACGTCAAAAAGCTCTCGTCTTACAGCGGTAACCATGTCACGAACAAAGACGGGCTCATCCGCATCAACACCAAGGATTTCACGACCCCGGCTGCGGCTGGCGGCATGAGCGCACGCGAGCGCTCCTACTTCGTCATGGGCAACCTGGCGGCAGCCTACCATAACGGCCACGACAAGCGCCGGGCCTATGTGGATGGCAACACCGTCATGCTCGGGGCCCAGCCCATCATGACCTGTGTCAGCGGCGACGAAAGCGCCAGCACCTTGGCCGAACGTCTCAACGCCATCAAATGAACCTTTCCCGCCTCCGTTGCCGGAGGCTTTTCTTTTTGACCTGGTTTGCTATAATGATAGATAACACGATTCTTTCCACACGATTCACACAAAGGAGCATTTATGCATCTACGCGCTTACCGCACATCCATCCTGCTGGGGCTTTTCTTCACGCTGCTGCTGTCAGCCTTCTGGTTCATGCCGCAGCTGGCCTTCATCATCTTTTTGTCCCTGCTGCTGCAGCTGCTCTTGCTGCCAGCCGTCAACCAGCTGAACCGCAGACTGCCGCGGGCGCTGGCCGCCGGCCTTGTACTCGCGGCCTTCGTCGGCCTTGGCTTTGTGCTGCTCGGCCTCGTCTCCAGCAGCTTCGTGCCGACCTTCTCCCGCTTCATCACGGATTTCCCGCAGATCACGGAAAAATTCCAGAACCTGCCGCTCTTGCAGGAGTCCGAATTCCTGCACAATGAGCTCGGCAATGTCTGGGGCGAAATCAAATCCACCGGCATCACAGCCCTCCGGTCTTCGCTGCAGCTGCTGCTTTCGCTGTTCAGCAAGGTCATCGATTTCGTCATCATCCTGTTCGTGACCTTCTACCTGCTGAAGGACGGCGAGGAGATCAAGCAGTATCTGGTCACGCGCTTCCCGCAGCGTGATACCGACCGCGTGCTCAAGCTGTTCAACAACATCTTGGGCGCGTTGCGCACCTACATCTGCAGCCAGCTTGTCATCTGCCTCATCACCGGCATCATTGTCTTCCTCTATTTCACCGTGCGCGATCTGCCCTATGCTTCGGTCTTCGCCATGGTATCCGGCATCGCGGAGTTCATTCCAGTGCTCGGCCCGACGGTCGCCTCAGCCTTCGGCACACTGCTGACTGCCACCGTCGAGCCCTTCATCGCCCTGCAGACCGCTGGCTTTTACCTGCTGCTCACCCAGATCAACCACAACCTCGTCTACCCGACCTTGATCGGCAAGTCGCTGAACCTGCACCCCATCGCCATCATCCTCGGCATCATCCTCGGCGGCGAGCTGCTCGGCGCCACCGGCATGTTCCTGGCTGTGCCCTTCATCGTCATCTGCAAGCTGGTCATCGAGGACATCTACGAAAACCGGCTGCTGCAGAAAAAACTCCAGCGTGAATCGCGCTGGCTCGCCAAGAAACCCACCGAAACACAAAAATAAAAGGAACTGTCTCTTGCAGGCAGTTCCTTTTTCTTGCCGGAAATTCAGAGCAGCATCTTGACGATGTCCGTACGGCTGACAATGCCGATCAGTGCACCGGCATCATCGAGCACCGGCAAGCGCTTGATATGCTTGTCATGCATGAGCTTGGCAATCTTGCTGACCTCATCTTCGGCCTTGACCGCAATGACCTCCTCCGTCATGATCTGCTCGGCGGTCAACGCGGAGAACTTGCGGAAAGCATCGCGGTACTCCTGCAGGCCATTGTAATAGATCACCGCTCCCAGGATGCAGAGCTCGTCGGGCATCTCCGGGGCGATCTCCTTGCGCATGAGATCGCCTTCGCTGACGATGCCGCAGACCTTGCCCGTCTCATCCACGACAGGGACACCAGAGATCTTCTTCGTCACGAGCAGTTCGGCCAGCTCACGGATCGTTGCTTCAGGTTTTACAGTGATAACGTTTTTGGTCATGATATCTTTGACTTGCATGCTGAACACCTTCCCTGTTGCAAACACAAGAACAAAAGCTGCCAGCGGGAATCCACTGGCAGCTGCCACAACACTTTATTTGATGACCATTACCGGAATCGGCGACTCCTCAATGACCTTCTGGCTGACACTGCCAATCAGCGCGCCCTTGAAGAGGCCCAGGCCACGGCTGCCCATGATGATCATGTCGCTGTGCTCCTGACCGGCCACACGGATGATAGCCTTCGGGATATTGCCCGTCTCAACATGCTTCGCGGCCTTGATATCATCGGGAATCTTCTCCCAGATGCGATCGAAGACGATATGGCTCGGGATATCCTTATTGATATTGCTGGCTACATAGACGAAGTCCAGATCCGCCTGGCATTTCTCGGCAAAGAAAATCGCCTCATCGACAGCTTTGCAGCCATTGACGGAACCATCAACCGGCACTAGGATTTTTTTGATTTTCCCCATAACAAAACCTCCTAACGAGTTTGTTTTATTCTATATAGCTATATTCGGGATTTTGCCGGATGATTCCTGCTTTTAGACTGAATTTTTTCAATTGTTCCGTCATCAATCCTCACAGGGACATTGCGGTTTGTCAAAGTACTTGCTGATGATCTTCACCGCACAGTAATCCCCGCACATCGAGCAGGCCTCCTCGCCTGCTTTGTTGCGTGCGCCTCGCTTTTTGCGTGCAAGCTCCGGATCGATAGACAGCTTCAACTGTTCCTCCCAGTCAAGAATCTTGCGGGCTTCTGCCATCTTGCGGTCCCATTCCACCGCCCCCGGAACTCCGCGCACCATATCCGCTGCGTGAGCCGCAATCCGTGAGGTAATCACGCCGGTATGGACATCTTCAATAGTCGGCAGCGCCAGATGCTCAGCCGGCGTCACATAGCAGAGGAAATCCGCACCGCTTACGGCTGCCAGCGTACCACCGATTGCCGCCGTAATATGGTCATAGCCTGGTGCGATATCGGTCACGAGCGGCCCCAAAACATAAAACGGTGCGTTGCGGCACAGACGTTTTTCCAATTTCATATTCGCAGCAATCTGATCATAGGGAACATGTCCCGGCCCCTCGACCATGACCTGTACCCCACGACGCCAAGCGCGATCCACAAGCTCGCCTAACGTAATCAGCTCAGTCAGCTGGCCACGGTCGGTGGCATCAGCCGTACAGCCGGGACGCATGCCATCCCCCAGGCTCAAGGTCACATCGTATTTTTCACAAATGTCAAGAATCGCATCAAAATGCTCGTATAGCGGATTCTCCCGCTCGTTATGAAGCATCCAGCCAGCAATAAACGAACCGCCACGGCTGACAATATCCATGATACGTCCCTGTTTGCGCATGCGTTCTACTGCCGTTAGCGTCACCCCGCAGTGAAGCGTCATGAAGTCCGCACCATCTTTTGCCTGCCGCTCAATAGTCTCCAGGATATCCTCTTCGGTCATCTCTACTACTGCGCCATGCGCTTTGATTGCCCGTACCGTTGCCTGATAGAGGGGAACCGTACCAACCATGACCGGCGAATGAGCGATAATCTCCTTTCTGGACTGATCTATATTATTGCCTGTCGAAAGATCCATAACCGCATCTGCTCCGCATTTGACGGCTTCTTTGAGCTTCTCAAGCTCTGGTGCTACATCCGGATAGGTACTCGACGTGCCAATATTGGCATTGACCTTTACCCGGAGACCTTCGCCCACACCGCGCGGCTGAAGCCCCCTATGGTTGATATTACACGGGATTGCCACTACACCTTTAGCTACCTTGGCACGAATCTCCTCTGGCAGGAGTTTTTCATCAGCTGCCACTTGTTTCATTTCCTCCGTGATCTTGCCTTCCCGTGCCATCTGCATCTGCGTTGCCATATCATTACCTCCTAAAATAAAAAACCGCCTAGCATAGAGCTAAGCGGTATTCTTTGCCTCTCACTTCCCTACGCAGGTATTAACCCAACAGGTTCCAAGGGTCGACATAAGTCTCTCAGCAGAACAAGTCTGCGCCCCTAGTGAATAAAAATATACAATTGATGCTAATAGTGTAGCAAATACACTCAATTTATGCAACCATTACTTTTTATCGCTAAAAAGTAAAAAAAATATAAAAAAGGTGTTGACAGTCCCCGTTATTCTGCGTATAATATTTCATGTACTCACGGGATGTGGCACAGTTTGGTAGCGCGCTTCGTTCGGGACGAAGAGGCCGCAGGTTCGAATCCTGTCATCCCGACCATTTGAATCATCAAGACAGCAACTTCGGTTGCTGTCTTTTTTATTTACCTGCGTCATCGCCATGATCTTTGAGCCATTGCGACCATTTCAAAGCAAACCCCGTCTTATGGGCTTCCTGCACATATGCATAGAACTTTTTGATCATCCCAGCCTTCTGCCGGTAATAGGTCTGCTTCCAATCATTTGATGCCGGTTTCAGCGACACATGTGCCACATATGCACCACCCAGAAGATACTGCCGCGATAAGATATCTTCCAGTGGCACCTCAGGATTTTTCATCATATCGTACATAGCCATATAGGCAGTAGTACGCCCCATCCCTGCCTGGCAATGGAAATGAAGCCAAGCATCCCTGGGCAACTTACAGGTAAAGTCAATAAACCGCTCTATATTTTCTGCTGCCGGCCATACATGATCCGTATCCGTCAGCCGCAGATAATGCCAGCCTGCGCCTTCTACCAGCTGCTGCTCACTCATGACAACTGTTATCTTCGCAAACTGTGGATGAAGCGGCTTTTTCTTTTTATCCAGCTGCGCCAGCAAGAGTATTTTCCCCTTCGCATCCTGCAACCGCTGTGCTTCATCTGTCAAGGCATCCTGCCGGGATTTGCCTACATTGCCCCAATCGCGCTTTCCATACCAGCTGACTGCATCGCCATTGAATAATCCATGCGATTCCTGCCGTAAATCTATCACATAGATGGGACCATGTGTTTTCTGCTGCAAAGTCTGCTGCAATGCCTTGAATTCGCCTGCCGAAAATTCTGCACTGCCCGATATAGCCAGCTGTTCCAGTCCCTGCCGCGAAGGTGACGCAATAACCCCTTTCCCGGCTTTGTCTGCCGATATTTTTTTCCGAAACGCCCCATCTGCCATACGGAAATTCCTTGGCAGCATATCCTTGTTTTTGGAATCGATCCGCCACATGTAGCCATGATACTCAGACGGCACCACCCGCTCAGCAGGCTGCACATCCTGTGCTTCTCCGGCCATTGCCGTCCAAGGCACCCCCATGACCAGCAAGGCAGCCCCAAGGGATACCCCTAACTCTTTTACCAAATGCAACTTCATTGAAACCTCAGCTCCTTTTACTATTCTCTTTTAGGTATACTCTTTTGCGCAATTTTGTCAATACTAAATCCTGCACACTTTGCTGTACCCACCAAAAAAGACTGCCGCCGCAGCGACAGTCCCTCCATGTCATCTAAGCATTGCCTGATTCATTTACTACACCTTCTGGCAATCAGCATCTTCTCCCTGTTTTTCACGCTCGATCACTGTTGCCTGGAAGTCAAAACATTCTTCCGCGATATCGCGGCTCAGCCATAACAAGCAGATAAGGTTCGGAATCGCCATAAGGCCATTCATCGTATCCGAAAAATTCCAGACAACTTCCAACGCTGTCGTTGCTCCCACAAAGGTCACCAAGCTGAACAGCACACGATACCCCATGATTGCCTTGCGGTTGCTGACGAGATATTCCAGCGCCTTTTCGCCATAGTATTCCCAGCCCAGAATCGTTGAAAAAGCAAACAATGCGAGTGCCACCGAGACGATCAGCTTGGCATACTCACCGAACACCGAGCTGAACGCCAGTATCGTCAGCTGGGCGCCCGATACCATCTTGCCCGTCGCAGGATCGACCGTCCCGAGCATGCCCGACGAAGCGATGACCAGGCCCGTCAGCATACAGACAATCATCGTATCAAAAAATGTTCCCGTCATATTGACATAGCCTTGGCGGGACGCGTGGTCCGTCCGGGCAGCAGCCGCCGCGATTGGTGCCGAGCCCAGGCCAGCCTCATTCGAGAATACGCCGCGGGCCACACCCCAGCGCATCGAGGTCAGCATCGAGGCAACGATGCCGCCGCCAACACCACCGGCCACCGAATCGAAGGAGAACGCCATGCGGAACATCTCCGCCACGCCAGCCGGCACTGCTTCAAAATTCACCACAATGACAATGAGTGCCACCACAAAATAGAAGCCCGCCATCGCTGGCACGACCACGCTCGATACCTTGCCGATGCTATGGATGCCACGGAGCAGCACCGACAGAGCCAGCACGGCTACCACCAGGCCAGTCAGCCAGGCTGGTACGTCAAAGCTCGTCAAGAGCGCCGCCGAAATCGAATTGGCCTGGGTCATATTGCCGATACCAAAGGACGACACCACGACAAAGAAGGCAAACAAGCCCGCCAGTCCACGGCCGATATACTTGTTCTTGAAGCCATTCTTCATCGCATACATCGGGCCGCCAGCCATCTCACCCACGCTGTTGGTCTCACGATATTTGACCGCCAGCACCGATTCTGCATACTTTGTCGACAAGCCGAACGCCGCACTGATCCACATCCAGACGAGTGCACCGGGACCCCCCAGGACCATAGCCGTCGCCACGCCGACGATATTACCGGTTCCGACGGTCGCCGAAAGCGCCGTCATAAGCGACTGGAACGGTGAAATGTCCCCTTCATGTTCTTTTTTCTGCCGGAATATCATCCGGACTGCATAGCCGAGATTGCGCCATGGCAGGAATTTCAACCGAACCGTCAAAAATACGCCTGTGCCGACCAAAAGCGTCAGCATCACCGGCCCCCAAACGAAGTCATTGATATCTGCCATCAATTTTGTCAGATCCATAAGCCCTCCATCCGTACAACACGCAAAACAACATCATCAAGGATTGCCTAAGACACAGAAAACGCCCTGTTGTTGTCCACCGACAACTTCAGAGCGTCCACCGTTGACGTCTATATGGATAATTATAATAGACAAATGTCAAGTTGTAAACAGCCAGTCAAAAGTATACACAAACAGACACAGCTGCACTTATTGGCGATATGAGATCTCACAGGCGTTCTAGCGCGCGGTGCGCGATGTCATTGCGGTAGAACGCATCCTGGAAGGAAATCTCCCTGACACCAGCATACGCCTTATCCACAGCCGTCTTGACATCATCAGCCTTGGCGACGACGCCGAGCACGCGGCCGCCCGCCGTGACAATCTGGCCGTCTTTCTCCGCCGTACCGGCATGGAATACTTCCGTACCAGCGGCCTTGGCCTCCGCCAGGCCTGCAATGGCAAAGCCCTTCTGGTAGGATTTCGGATAGCCCCCCGATGCCATGACCACGCAGACAGCTGCACCATCGCTCCACTGGATGTCCTGCCCGGCCAGGGTGCCATCGGCACAGGCCAGCATGATATCGACCAGATCGCTTTCCAAGAGCGGCAGGACAACCTGGGTCTCCGGATCGCCAAAGCGCGCATTGAACTCGACGACCTTCGGCCCTTCAGCCGTGATCATAAGGCCGGCATAGAGGCAGCCCTTATAAAGACGCCCCTCCTGCTCCATGGCCTTGATGGTCGGCACGAGGATCGTCTCATATGCCTTCTCCACCATGGCCTTCGTCATGACCGGTGCTGGTGCATAGGTGCCCATGCCGCCGGTATTCGGGCCCTTGTCGCCATCGTAGGCACGCTTGTGGTCCTGGGAGCTGATCATCGGGCAGATGGTCTTGCCATCGGTGAAGCAGAGCAGCGAGGCTTCCTCGCCCTCCATGAACTCCTCGATGACGACACGGCTGCCCGCCGTACCGAATTCCTGGTCCTCCATGATGTCAACAATGGCTGCCAGGGCCTCCTCTTTCGTCATGGCAACGATAACACCCTTGCCTGCGGCAAGGCCGTCGGCCTTGATGACAATCGGCGCCCCTTCCTGCTCGATATAGGCGCGGGCCGCATCGGCATCCGTGAATACCTCATATTTTGCCGTCGGGATATTATATTTTTTCATCAGGCCTTTCGAAAACGCCTTCGAGCCTTCAATCTCTGCCGCCAGTTTCGTCGGACCAAAAGCCTTGATGCCCGCTGCATTCAGCGCATCGACAAGGCCATTGGTCAGCGGGACCTCAGGGCCGACCACAGCCAGATCGATCTGCTTTTCCTTGGCAAAGTCGGCGACGGCATCATTATCGGTGATGGAAATCCCCTCCACGCACTCAGCCACCTCAGCCATGCCCGGATTGCCCGGAATCGCATAGAGCTTCGCAGCCTTCGGCGACTGGGAAAGCTTCCAGGCCAGCGTATGCTCACGTCCACCCGAACCAATAACAAGAATATTCATCGTCTACCCCTCTTATTTCTTCAGCTGCTCAAGAAGATACTCTTTGATCATCGCATCATAGGCTGCCGTATGGGCAAAAGCCTCCTGGGAAAGCTCCATGCGCGTGCGGTCATCGACGCAGCCATTCTCCTTGACCTGCTTGGCAATCTCCGCATAGCGGGCAGGATTCGTCACGATCGTGACGAACTTGAAGTTCTTCGCCGCCGCACGGACCATCGCCGGACCGCCGATATCGATGTTCTCGATGGCCTCCGCCAGCGTGACGTTTGGTTTGGCAATCGTCTCCTTGAAGGGATAGAGATTGACGGCTACCAGGTCGATGCCCGTGATCTTATGCTCCTGCATCTGCTTGACATGCTCTTCGTTGTCACGAACAGCCAGGATGCCGCCGTGGATATACGGATTCAGCGTCTTCACGCGGCCATCCATGATTTCCGGAAAACCCGTGACATCGCTGACATAGGTGACCGGGATGCCTGCCTCTTTGATGGCCTTCATCGTACCGCCCGTCGAAACGATTTCCACACCAGCCTCATGGAGCTGGCGGGCAAACTCAACAACACCGTCTTTATTCGATACGCTGATAAGTGCGCGTTTAATCTGCATGGATATATTCTCCTCTGTCTAAAAACTCAATCCAAAATCCGTACCTGACGTCCGTCTACCTGCAGCCGACCCTCGCAGTAAAGCTGGATAGCCTGCGGATAGATGATATGCTCCTGCTCGAGTACGCGGGCCCCCAACGTCTCCTCGGTATCCCCATCCAGCACAGGAACAGCCGCCTGCAGGATAATCGGGCCGCTGTCAGTGCCTTCATCGACAAAGTGTACGGTGCAACCGCTGACCTTGACGCCATAGGCGAGTACATCGCGATGGGCATGGGCACCGGGAAAGCTCGGCAGCAGCGCCGGATGGATATTCATGATGCGGCCGGCAAAATGATGCACAAATACTGGCGTCAGGATTCGCATAAATCCAGCCAAGACAACCAACGTTACCCCTGCTTCTTCGAGCTCAGCAATCAAGGCCTTTTCAAAGGGCTCACGGCCATCGTACTGCTTGCGATTGACGCAGACGGCCTTGATGCCAGCCTTTTTCGCCCGCTCCAGGGCAAAGGCCTCGGGCTTATCGGCAAGCACCACAGCGATCTCGGCATTGACCTCACCGCGGCCGATGGCATCGATGATGGACTGCAGATCCGTGCCACGCCCTGAACACAGGACCCCTAATTTCTGTTTCATCTCAGTCATGGAACACGCCGCCTTTGATCGTCACATCATGATTGCCCTTTACCACGCGGCCGATTTCGTAGACCGTCTCGTCAGCAGCGGCAAGATGCGCCTTGATTTTCTCTGCCTCGTCGGCACTGGCGATGATGATCATGCCAATGCCCATGTTGAAGGTGCGGTACATCTCTTTCCAATCCACGTTGCCCCACTGCTGCAGGAGCCGAAAGATTGCCGGCATCTGCCATACCGAGCTGTCGATCTCGACTGCCATATCCTCCGGCAATGCACGGGGGATGTTCTCGTAGAAACCGCCGCCCGTGATGTGGACCATGCCGTGGATATCAAAGTTCTCGATAAGGGGCAGACAGGACTTCGGATAAAGGCGCGTCGGCGTCAGAAGCTCTTCGCCGATGGTCTTGCCCAGCTCCTCGATATACTCATCGCCCTTGAAGCCCTTGAGGTCAAAGCAGATTTTGCGCACCAGCGAATAACCGTTGGAATGGACCCCCGAGGAAGGCAGGCCCAGGACCACGTCGCCTTCCTTGACTTTCTCGCTGGTGATGAGTTTCGATTTTTCGACAGCGCCGACAGCAAAGCCAGCGATATCGTATTCGCCCACCGGATAGAAGCCAGACATCTCCGCCGTCTCGCCGCCGATCAGCGCACAGCCCGATTCCTTACAGGCATTTGCTACGCCCTTGACCACATCAGCTACCTGCTCCGGGTCGAGCTTGCCTACAGCCAGGTAATCAAGGAAAAAGAGTGGCTCAGCACCCTGTACGAGGATATCGTTGACACACATGGCCACAGCATCCTGGCCCACCGTATCATGCTTATCCAGCATGAAGGCCAGGCGCAGTTTCGTGCCGACGCCATCAGTACCCGAGACCAGCACCGGCTCTTTGTATTTGCCAGCCGTCAGCGCGAACAGGCCGCCAAAGCCGCCGAGGTCACCAAGTACCTCCGGGCGATAGGTAGCTTTAACGCTGTCCTTTATCAGCTGAACGGATTTGTTGCCTGCATCGATATCAACACCGGAATCTTTATAAGTAAGTTGTTCTGCCATTTCTATCCTCTCTCAACACTTGCGCTGTTCAAATACATATTTGCTGTCGCCAGCCGGCTTTTCCCCATCCTCGATCGGATAGGCACTGTTGAAGCAGGCGTAGCACATCGCCTCAGGGTCAACGGCGGATACCGACTGTTTGAGCCCTTCGATGCTCAGGAAATGCAGCGTATCGGCACCGATGTACTCGCGGATTTCCTCGACACTCTTGGTCGCTGCGATAAGCTCCTTGCGGACCGACGTATCGATGCCATAGTAGCAGGGATAGCCAATCGGCGGACTGCTGATGAGCATATGGACTTCCTTGGCCCCGGCATTGCGGAGCATCTTGACGATCTTGCCGCTGGTGGTACCGCGGACGATGGAGTCATCGACCATGATGACGCGCTTGCCTGCAACCACCGAACGGATGGCATTGAGCTTGAGCTTCACTGCCGTATCGCGTTTCTTCTGGGTCGGCTGGATAAAGGTACGGCCGATATAGCGGTTCTTGATCAGACCCTCCACAAAGGGAATGCCCGACTCAAAGGCCACGCCCGTGGCTGCCGTCGTGCCCGAATCCGGCACTGAAATGACGATATCGCCCTGGCAGCCCGACTCGCGGGCCAGCATGCGTCCCATCATGAAACGCGCATCGTGGACACTCTGGCCATCGATGACCGAATCGGGACGCGCAAAGTAGATGTATTCAAAAATGCATGCAGCCTTGGGCTCCTGCGTCGCAAACGGATACGACTTGATACCGTTTTCATCGATGACTACCATTTCCCCCGGCAGTACATCGCGGATGAACTCAGCTCCGACCACGTCAAGGCCGCAGGTCTCCGAGGAAATGATATAGCTGCCTTCCTCCGTCTTGCCGATGCAAAGCGGACGGAAGCCCTGCGGATCGCGCGCACCGATGAGCTTGCTCTCAGTCATGATGGTCAGGCAGTACGCGCCCTTGATTTTCTTGAGGCTTTCGATGACCTTGTCCTCGATAGTCTCCTGGCGCGAACGCGCAATAAGGTTGACAAACACCTCGGAATCGATGGAGGTCTGGAAAATCGTGCCCTGCTGCTCGAGATCATGGCGGATCTCCGCAGCATTGGTCAGATTGCCGTTATGGGCCAGCGCGATCTTGCCGCCCGCATAGTTGACCATCAGCGGCTGCGTATTGGCCAGCAGGCTCGAGCCTGTCGTCGAATAGCGCACATGGCCGATGGCGATGCACTGGTTCTCCATATGCGGGACCTGATGGCGGAATACCTCATTGACGAGGCCCATGCCACGCGTGACATCCATCCAGGCGCCATCGGTGATGGCGATGCCCGCGCTTTCCTGCCCACGATGTTGCAGCGCATAGAGCCCCAGATACG
Organism: Pseudoselenomonas caprae; assembly: GCF_008271345.1. Classification (NCBI taxonomy): domain Bacteria; kingdom Bacillati; phylum Bacillota; class Negativicutes; order Selenomonadales; family Selenomonadaceae; genus Pseudoselenomonas; species Pseudoselenomonas caprae. Next base: position 94,613 of record NZ_VTOZ01000003.1, on the reverse strand, counting down.
TCATGCCCGAGACATCCTCCGTATGGGAATAGACACCATAGACGCCGCATTCCTCTTTCCATTTCGGTTCTAAGTTATAGCCATTTTCATACATGGTTATTTTGTTCTCTCTTTTCCTTTTTCATATAATATACACGGTCAGCCCGCTTTTTGCGGTCAAAAAAACAGTCCGGTTGCACGCAGCTTAAAGCTGGGCAGCAACGCGGGCTGCTTTCTTTTCGACTTCCTGAATCATCTTCGTGCGGTAATCCGCCAATTTCTGCGCGAGCTCCTTATCCGCCACCGCAAAGATCTCCACAGCAAAGATCGCCGCATTCTTGGCACCATTGACGGCCATCGTCGCCACGGGAATCCCCGACGGCATCTGCACCGTGCTCAGGAGCGCATCCATGCCGTTGAGCGGCGTAGCGTTGATGGGCACACCAATAACCGGCAGCGTCGTATAGCTCGCTACCACACCTGCCAGATGCGCCGCAGCCCCTGCTGCCACAATGAACGCACCAATCCCTTTTTCGGGCGCACTGAGCACGACTTCACGGACTTTGGCTGGCGTGCGGTGAGCCGACGCCACGATGACCTCAGACTCGATACCGAACGACTTGAGGATCTCGACGGCTGGCTTCAAGATTGGCCAATCGGAATCACTTCCCATCATTACTGCAACTTTCATCAATCATGCTCTCCTTTCACAAAGAACACGGATCTTGCCGATCCGCGCCCTCCAGAATCAAATCCTTACTCAAAATCCTTGCCCGTAAGCATCTTATAGGCTTCTTTGTACTTGGCGATCGTCTTGTCGATGACATCCTGCGGCAGCTCATAATCGCTGTCCGGGTTTGCCTTGAGCCAATCACGGACGAACTGCTTGTCATAGGACGGCTGGCTCTGGCCTTCCTTATAGCCCTCCAGCGGCCAGAAGCGCGAGCTGTCCGGCGTCAGTACCTCATCGCCGAGGACGATGTTGCCGTCTTCATCGATGCCGAACTCGAACTTCGTGTCGGCAATGATGATGCCACGGGAAAGTGCATACTCCGCGCATTTCTTGTAGATGGCAATCGTGTAGTCGCGGACTTTCTCAGCATACTCACGGCCATGGCCCGGGAAGGATTTCTCCAGGACTTCTGCGCCCTTCTCGAGGGAGACGTTTTCATCGTGATCGCCGAGTTCTGCTTTCGTGCTCGGCGTGAAGATCGGCTCTGGCAATTTCTGGGACTCCACGAGGCCTTCCGGCAGCTCGATGCCGCAGATCGTGCCGTTCTCCTTGTAGCTCTCCCAGCCGCTGCCCGTAATGTAGCCACGGACGATGCACTCCATCGGAATCATCGTGAGCTTCTTGCACTTCATGCTGTTGCCAACGAAACCTTCCTGCTGGAAGAATTCCGGCATATCCTTGTTGTCGACCGAAATCATGTGATTCGGCAGGATATCTTTCGTAAAGTCGAACCAGAACCGGGACATCTGCGTCAAAATAGCGCCTTTATCCGTGATCTTGTTCTTCAAGATGTGGTCAAAAGCGGAGATGCGGTCCGTAGCTACCATGATGATGCTGTCCTCTGCATCATAGACTTCACGAACCTTACCGGATTTAAATGGTTTGTACTCTTTCATGGATTTTATCGTCTCCCATAAAAACATAGAATTATTAACCGACTATTTCATAATAACGAGATTTTTTTTGCCTGTCAATGATTTTTAGGACACATGTCCTTGATTTATGAGCCAAAAATGACCCGTCAAAAATTGACGGGTCATTTCACTCAGTGGCTTATCGCCTTGTCCTTATGTTCTTTTTTCTCCTGCTGCGGCCCGCGTTCCTTAGCCACGGCCAGCATCAGTTTCAAGCGGTTGAGCTGGTTGACTTCACTTGAGCCTGCATCACAGTCGATGGCCGTGATATTGGCCCCCTTGTAGCTCGTGCGCAGCTCATGCATGACACCCTTGCCCGTGATATGGTTTGGCAGGCAGCCAAAGGGCTGCAGGCAGACCACATTGGGCACGCCTTCATCGATGAGCTTCACCATCTCACCAGTCAGGAACCAGCCCTCGCCAGCCATGTTGCCGAGGCTGACATGGCGCGCGGCAAGCTCTGCTGTCTCGTAGATCGTATTCGGTGCACGGAAATGGCGGCTCTCCTTAAGGGCCTTGCGCATGGGCTTGCGGAAGAATTCGATGGCCTTGATGAACAGCTTGCCAAAGAACTCATCCTTGTACTTGCCTGCCAGCAGCTGATGCTTGGCAATCGAATCGTAAGCCGAATAGAGGAAGAAGTCCACAAAATCCGGCATGACGACCTCGGCCCCCTCATCCATGAGCACCTTCTCGATATGGTTATTCGCCACCGGATGATACTTGACGAGAATCTCACCGACGATGCCGACCTTCGGTTTCCAGAGGTCTTCATCGATCGGCAGATTGTCAAAATCGCGCACGATGGCCTTGACGTTCTTCTTGAACTTGAAGTAACTGCCGTGATTGATTTCAGCTTTGCAGCGATCCATCCACTTGCGGAACAGGGCCTGCGTCGAGCCATGGGTCAGCTCGTACGGCATCATGCGGTTGCGCACGTTCATCAGCGTATCGCCATAGACAGCCGCCTTGATGGCATCGGTGAGCATCGCTCGGTCGAGATTGAAGGCATCCGTCTCATCCTTCAGGCCGTGCACGGCAAAGACCGGCACCTGCGGGTAGCCCGCGTACTTGAGAGCCTCCCGCAGGACGCTCAGATAATTCGTCGCCCGGCAGGCACCGCAGGTCTGGAACAACATGATGCTCGTGTGGTCCGGATCGCACATGCCCGACTTCAGCGCCTGGATGAGCTGGCCGATGACGACGATGGCCGGATAGCACATATCGTTGTTGACATAACGCAGCCCCGTGTCGATGGCCTCCTTGCCCGGCATCGGCGGGATGACCGCATGGTAGCCGTACTTGCGGATAGCCGTCTTGAAGAGCTCGAAATGGATGGGTGCCATCTGGGGTGCCAGGATGGTATGGGTAGCCTTGCAGTCCTCGGTGAACCGCGGACGCGCAATCGGCTTGATTTCCTTATAGGCGACCGGCGTACGGCGCGTGAGTGCCGCCATCAGCGACCGCAGGCGGATGCGGGCCGCCCCGAGATTCGATACCTCATCGAGCTTGATCATCGTGTAGATGCGATGATGCTGCTCGAGGATATCCTTGACCTGTCCCGTCGTCAGCGCATCGAGGCCGCAGCCGAAAGAGCTGAACTGGATCAGCGTCAGGTTGTCATGCTCCGCCACGAACTGCGCCGCATGGTAAAGCCGCGCATGGTAGCTCCACTGGTTGACCACCTTGAGCTTCCCGGACTTGACCGGCAGATGATAGACCGCATCCTCCGAGAGGATCGGCAGCTTATAGGACTGGATCATCTCAGGGATGCCGTGGTTGATTTCCGGGTCCACATGATAGGGACGGCCCACCAGCAAAATCGCCTGCTCGCCAGTCTTCTCGATGCGCGCCAGGATCTTCGCGCCATAGTCGCGGACATCCTGACGATACTGCTCGATTTCCTTATAGGCCGCCTCGACTGCCGCAGCGATCTCACGCTTGGCGATCCCTTCCCTGTCCCCCAGTTCCTCATAAAGACGCGCAATCAGGCGCTTCTTGTCATGGATCGGCAGGAAGGGCTGGATGAAGTCGATATTCTGCTCCCGCAGGATATCCATATTGCCGCGGATATTTTCGGCATACGAAGCGACAATCGGACAGTTGAAATGGTTGTCCGACTCGTTGACATCGTCCTCCATGTTATAGGGCTCGCAGGGATAGAAAATCTTCTTTACGCCCTTCTCGATGAGATCGACGATATGTCCATGGGTGATCTTGGCCGGATAGCAGAGGGAATCCGACGGTACGGTTGCCATGCCCTTGTAATACATCTTCGCACTCGACTTGCCCGACAGCACAACCTCATAGCCGAGGGTATCGAGGAAGGTGAACCAGAACGGATAGTCCTCGTACATGTTGAGCACCCGCGGGATGCCGATGCGGCCGCGCTTAGCTCCTTCATGCGGCTTGTAATGCCTAAAGACGCGGTCATATTTATACTTGTAGATATTCGGCGTCTGCTCCTCGGTCTGCTTCTCGCCTCCCACGCCGCGCTCACAGCGGTTGCCCGTAAAGTACTTGCTGCCATCGGGGAATTTCTGCATCGTAATCAGGCACTTATTGCCACAGCCCTTGCAGCGGTAGGAACTCGTCGCTACCGTGAATGCATCAAGCTGCTCCGCCGACAGTACCGACGAATGCGCCTGCCCCGATTCCAAGGCCAGGATAGCTGCACCATAGGCGCCCATAAGCCCAGCGATGTCCGGACGGATGACGTCGCGGTCCAGCAGCTTCTCCATGCAGCGCAGCACCGCATCGTTGTAGAAGGTGCCGCCCTGCACGACGATGTGGTCGCCGAGCTCGCGGACGTCCTTGAGCTGCATGACCTTGAACAAGGCATTCTTGATGACCGAGAAGGCAATGCCCGCCGAAATGTCGGCGACTTCCGCCCCCTCCTTCTGCGCCTGCTTGACCTTCGAATTCATGAAAACCGTGCAGCGCGTACCGAGGTCAACGGGGGCCTTGGAGGTCAGTGCCTTCTTCGCAAACTCCGCCGGCGTCATATGCAAGCCCTCAGCGAAGTTCTGGATGAACGAGCCGCAGCCCGCCGAGCAGGCCTCATTGAGGGTGATATTGCCGATGCTGCCATCCTTGACGAAGAAGCACTTCATATCCTGGCCGCCGATATCGAGGACAAAGGTGACCTCCGGACAGAACTCCTGGGCCGCCCGCAGATGGGCAAAGGTCTCGACCTCGCCACCATCGGCATGGATGGCCGCCTTGACGATGGCCTCACCATAGCCCGTCGTCATCGTCCCCGCGATCCAGGCCGTTTGGGGCATGGCCTTATAGAGCTCCTTCATCTCACTGACGACAGTCTTCAATGGCGATCCCTGATTGCTGCCATAGGAAGTATAGAGGATTTCTTTCTCGCGGCCGATGGCCGTGATCTTCGTAGTCGTCGACCCCGCATCGATGCCCACATAGACGGGGCCTTCATAGTCTGCAAACGTTCCGCGCTTTACCTTATCCCTATCGTGGCGTTGCTTGAATTCCTCATATTCGGCTTCGCTGTCAAACAGCGTGAAGTCCGCCTGGCGCGTCTCGCTGGCTGCCGCCTCCTTGGCACGCTCAATGCTCGTCTCCAGCTGCGAGACATCGATGTTCTTGGCTTCCTCGGAGAGAGCCGATCCCATCGCGACAAAGTAGTTGCCGTAATCCACAGCGACAACATGCTCCTTGTCGAGCCCGAGGGTCTCGATGAAGCGCTTGCGCAGCTCCGGCAGGAAATGCAGTGGGCCGCCAAGGAACGCAACATGACCGTCAATCGGGCGTCCCTGGGCCAGGTTGCCGATGGTCTGATTGACCACCGCCTGGAAAATCGACAGCGCGATATCCGCTTTCTCCGCCCCGTCGTTCATCAGGGCCTGGATATCTGTCTTGGCAAAGACGCCGCAGCGCGAAGCGATCGTATAGATCTGCTTGCCCTTGGCTGCCAGCTCATTGAGCCCAGGTGCATCCGTAGACAGAAGTGATGCCATATGGTCGATGAACGAGCCCGTGCCACCGGCACAGACACCATTCATGCGCTGCTCCGGTGCATCGCCGAAATACGTGATTTTCGCATCCTCACCGCCGAGCTCCACGACCGTATCCGTCTGCGGGATAAGCTCGCGGACAGCCGTCGCACAGGCAATGACCTCCTGCACGAAGGGCAGGCCGATGCGCTGGGCAATACCCATACCAGCAGAACCGGTCAGGGCAAACGAGAACTTCTGCTCACCGACAATCGTCTTGAGGTGCGTCAGATTCTCCTGCAGGGCATTGCCGATCTCTGAAAAGTGGCGGGCGTAGTTCTTGTAGATGATATTCTTCTCGTGGTCGAGAACCACCAGCTTGATGGTCGTAGAACCTACGTCGATACCAACCTTTAATAGGGAATTCATAGTTTCACCACCTGAAAAAATGCATACGAGTAAAGACCCTCCTTTTACAGGGTCTTTTCATATTTTAACGCATCTGCAAGTACCGTGCAACCCGAATCGTCACAAACCAATAAAAATAAGCGCTAGCAATACATGACAATCCGCCCGTCATGTCCGCTAACGCCTACCATCAATATTCGACTTTATACAGATAGAGCCCGCAGGCCGGTGCTGTGGCACTGGCCTGGTTCCGGTCAAGGCTGTCCATGATCCGCTGGAAATCCGCTACCGTCAGCCGCCCCAACCCCACATTCACCACGGTGCCGATGATGTTGCGGACCATATGGTAAAGGAAGCCATTGCCATGGATAGAAAACTCCAGCATGCCATTTTCCTTTTCCTCCACCTTGGCCTCATACATGGTGCGTATCGGAAGCATCGGCGCGCCTCCCGCAGCCCGGAACGCGCTGAAATCATGGGTGCCCAGGATGCAGTCCAGGGCCTGCTGCATAGCCGCCACATCCAGGGGCCGCCGCACATACCAGGCATAGCGCTGCGTGAACACCGAAGGAACATCCCCCTGCTGGACGCGATAGATATACGTCTTGGACTTCGCGCTATGGCGCGCGCTGAACTCACGGCCGCCCTCATGTGCCTCCGTCACGACGATATCCGGCGGCAGCAGGCTGTTGACTGCCCGCACGATGCGCTCCGTCGGTATCGTGCCATCGGTAAAGAAATTGACGACCTGTCCATACGCGTGAACTCCTGCGTCCGTGCGCCCTGATGCTGCCAGCTCGATGGTATCGCCAAATACCGTCTGGAGTTTCTCCTCCAATACATTCTGTACGGCCACCACTGGCGGCGTCTGCCGCTGAAAGCCATGATAAGCCGTGCCATCATAGGCTACGGTCAATACGATATTGCGTGCGCGGGCCTTCATCTCCGCTTTATGCTCTGGTTTCATTCCCATTCCTTTCCATTATATCTAAGCCATGATCTGGATAGCCGCCAGCCCGGCGGTCAGCAGGATGAATACCGTCACGGCTGCATAGTCGATGGACAGCAGCTGCAAAGCCTTCATCTGCGTGCGGCCGATACCGCCACGATAGCAGCGCGCCTCCATCGCCAGCGCGAGTTCATCCGCCCGGCGGAAGGCCGACAGGAACAGTGGCACGAGTATCGGTACCATATTCCTGAGCCGCGCCAGCACATTGCCACTCGAAAAATCCACACCGCGCGACTGCTGTGCCTTCATGATCTTGTCGGTCTCAGCAATCAGCGTCGGTATGAACCGCAGGGCGATCGTCATCATCATCGCCAGCTCATGCGCAGGCAGGCCAAAACGCCGGAACGGCGAGAGCAGGCTCTCCAGCGCATCCGTGAGCTTCAACGGACTCGTCGTGAAAGTCAGCAGCGAGCTCGCCAGAATCAACAGCACCAGACGCAGGGACAGGAAGAAGCCCTTCTGCACGCCCTCCCAGGTCATCGTAAATACCCACACCTGCGCAATCGGCGTCCCCGGATTGCTGAACAGATGGATGAGGAAAGTGAAGAGGATGATCCACCACAGCGGTTTCAGCGAGCGCAGCATCATACGCATCGGTACCCCCGACAGCAGGATAAGCAAGAATGTCCCCACGGTCAGCACCGCATAAGCGAGAGGATGGCTGAAAACAAACACCTCGATCAGATAGAACAGCAGCAGCACGATCTTGACACGCGGGTCAAGGCGATGCAGCACGCTATCGCCGGGGAAGAACTGTCCCAACGTTATATTACTCAGCATGGACCAGCACCTCCCGGATTGCCTGCACGCCGCCCTCGATATCGAGGGCCTCCGCTTTCACGGGAAGACCTGCAGCCTGCAATTTCTGCAGCAGGGACAGGATATGCGGCTTCTTGAGCCCCGCTTCCTGCAGCAGGGCATCCTGGGCGAAAACTTCTTCAGGAGCTGCCTGCATAGCCAACCCGCCCTGCTTCATGACGACGACGGAATCGGCCAGCCGCGCGATATCCTCCATGCTATGCGAGATGAACACAATCGTGAGCTTCCACTTCTTCTTCAGCGCACAGATTGTCCGGATCAGCGATTCGCGGCCGCAGGGATCGAGGCCAGCCGTCGGCTCATCGAGCACGAGATAGCGCGGATGCAGTGCCAGCACGCCAGCAATCGCCGCCCGCCGTTTCTGCCCGCCACTCAGCTGGAACGGACTGCGATCCTTATACTTGTCGTAGTCCAGCTCGACAAGCTCCATAGCCTCACGCACACGCTGCTCCAGCGCCTCACCGCTGAGCCCCTGATTCTGCGGTCCGAAGGCCACATCAGCCGCAATCGTCTCCTCAAAGAGCTGCTGCTCAGGATACTGGAACACCATGCCGACCTGCTGCCGTGCCCGGCGCGCCTGCTCGCGCCCTGCCTTGCTGCTGTCGGCCAGATCGATGCCATCGACCAGCACCTGCCCGCTCGTCGGCGTCAGCAGCCCATTCAGATGCTGCACCAGCGTCGACTTGCCCGAGCCCGTATGCCCGGCGATTGCCGTGAAGCTGCCCTCCTCGATTGTCAGCGATACCTCGCGCAGTGCCTGCCGTTCAAAGGGCGTTTTCGGCATATATGTATAGCTGACCTGTTTCAATTCGATTGACACGTATATGCCTCCAATGCCTCAAGTAATTCTTCGTCGGTAACTATATCCGCGGGCAGCTTGATGCCCTGCTGCCGCAACCGCCAGCCAACCTCTGCCGCCACCGGCACATCGAGGCCCCGCTTCTTCATGGCGCCCACATCAGCGAACAGCTCTCGCGGCGTCCCATCGGCCGCTACCCTGCCCCCATCCATCACGATAAGGCGGTCGGCCTGGGCGGCCTCCTCCATGAAATGCGTGATGTAGACAATCGTGATGCCCTGCTCTGCGTGCAGCCGCTGCACCGTTTGCATGACTTCCTCACGCCCCTGCGGATCGAGCATAGCCGTCGGCTCATCGAGCACCAGGCAGCGCGTCTGCATCGCGAGTGCTCCGGCAATGGCAATGCGCTGCTTCTGCCCACCGGACAGGAGATGCGGCGCATAGGTGCGGAACTTCGTCATGTTGACCGCCGCCAGAGCCTCCTTGACCCGCCGCCGGATTTCCTGCGGCTCCACCCCCAGATTCTCCGGGCCAAAGGCCACATCATCCTCGACCACCGCCGCGATCAGCTGATTATCCGGATTCTGGAACACCATGCCGATCTGCTGCCGTATCTGCCAAAGATCCTGCGCCTTGCAGGTATCCAAGCCATCGACAAGACAACGTCCCTCCGTCGGCAGCAGCAGGCCATTCAAATGACGTGCTAGCGTTGACTTACCTGAGCCATTCGTTCCGAGCACAGCCACGAACTCACCAGCCGCAATGGACAGATTCACTTTGTCCAGCGCCACGAACTCCTGCGGTGTGCCCGGATGATATACATGTGTAAGGTTCTCTACCTCGATAAATGCCATCTGGATATCCTCTTTCCCCAAAATCATACATGCACCATTATAACACAAAAAACAAGGCGGTCTGTGCAAAATCCTGCACAAACCGCCCAGCTTTTTATCACTATTGCTTAGATATCCGTTTTCCACAAACCATGCAGATTGCAATAAGCAAATACGCTCACCGGCGCATCCCCATCTGCAATCCTGAAGGCTGCCTCTGGCTTATCCTCAGGCGTCAGCTGACGCATAAGGCCGCCCAGCTTCGTCTGCACATGAATCCACTCGATGAAGTGCTCAGGCGTCATAGGATGAGCCACCGAACCGACCGTTACCTTCAGCATACCCGCACCGGCATCATACTCAGCCACCGGTACATGTTTCTCCTGAGCCGCATCGGTCGTATTCGCCGTCAGCTCTTCCATCGGCTGTCCGCAGCATACCAACGGCCCTCCGCCCTCATGGATCAGACCGATAAGGTTACCACATTTACTGCAACGATAAAATTTACTGGCCATACCTTTCCCTCCATATTCATAATACACACAAAATTCACACTTATATTGTACAAAAAAAAGGCAGGAAACACAAGGATTTCCCACGAAATAGATAATAAAGTATTTTTTTGACGATAGGAGTATTCACCATGCGAAAAATCATCTTACTGCTTTCCCTTTTCCTGCTGATCCCCAGCATGGCCTCAGCCCGCTTCGGTACAGGCATCGGCATCACCTTCCCGGCCTCGTCATCAGGCAGCTCAGCCCCGCAGAGCACCTATGCCTCCCTGACCTACGAGCAGATTGCCGAGGAGCTGTCCATCCAGGAAACCCACGGCCGCCTGCAGCTCGAATTCAAGATCACTAACACCAGCAGCATCCCTTACTCGCTCCAGCAAAAGACGAGCCAGATCTACGACATCATCATCACCGACAAGAACGGGAAAAAGCTCTGGCAGTGGTCGGACAACATGGCCTTCACCCAGGCGCTGACCACCGTTGTCATCTCCCCGCATAGCACTACCGTCTACGAAGCCGAGCTTGACAGCAAGACCTACCGCAACATAAAGGAAAAGGCCGTGCTCGCCACCGCCTACCTCCTCAACAGTCCCTGCAAGCTATCCACCAAGCTCCCCACGCACACTGCCACCCACAGCACCCCCGTCCTCATCCACGGCGGCGTGATCATCGGCAACTGATTACACCACGCGAAGAGAACCTATTATACATCCTGATGGCTGTTGAAGTAATTTATGGTGAATTGCTGGAAACAGATTGCTGCCGACGTGAGCGGCCGTCGTGTATTCCAAGCGATTCCCACGGCGCGCTTGCATACAGGAAATGCCACGGGAATATAACAAACGCCCATCTGTTCCGTACAAGGGATATGCGGCAGCAAGCTGACCCCCAGTTGTGCGGCCACGAGCGAGATCAGATTATGGACCTCGTCTCCCTCAAAGATCACCTGCGGCTGGCTTTCAGCCAGATCCAGCAGCTGATTGACCTGCTGGCGGAGCGTATACTCCGGCTTCAGCGTGATGAAGGCCTCGCCATCGATTTCTTCTAGCCGCACCTTTTCCTTCTGCGCCAATGGATGCGAACAGGGCACTACCAGGAAAAGTTCCTCGGACCACAGATACATCCAGGCAATATCCGCTCCATTCAGCATCGAACATAGGCAGATATCGGTATCCCCTTTCATGAGTGCCTCGGTCAATGCAGTGGAGTTCTGCTGGTTCAGCGTGATCCCTATATGCGGATAACGGATATGAAACCTGCTGAGAATCAAGGGCAGATAGGTATCGCCCAGTGAGTGGAGGAACGATACACTCACTGACCCTTCTCCCCCATGATCCATGATGATTTCCTGCCGTGCTACCTCCATCTCACGAAGTACCCGGTCCACATGGAACAGGAACTTTTCGCCGGCCTCTGTGAGCTTCGTCTGTTTTCCCTGGCGTTCAAACAGCATCACTGCCAGTTCCTTCTCCAGCTTGGCAATGGAGCGGCTAAGTGCCGACTGGGACACCATGATGGCTTTTGCAGTCTGCGAGAAACTCCCATGACGCGCCAAAGCCTGAAAATATTTCAACTGTGTTAACTCCATAACCGGTAAGGCCTCCCCTGTTCTATCTCCAGCCAGCACTTTGTTGTATATCATGCATAATAAACTACATCCAGATTCATTATACCCAGTGAAATCAGGGCTTTCAAGAAATATATCATGATTTTGATGATTTTTATGCATAGATATCGTGAAATTTTTTCATATTCGCATTGTTTTGTGACAATTTGCATCTATTATGCATTTTTTGCGCTTTTCCCGTGCATTTTTCACATTCGACATCTCATTCCTACCCTCCTATAATAGGTTTCTGTAAACTTATCATAGGAGGGTAGAACTGTGTAATCATGCATACTCAAGTTTCAAACGATTACATGCACGAGCTGAGTGTCACCGCTCATATCGATGCATCGGATGCAGCAGATTATCTCCAAACCTTTTCCTTTCCCGTCTGCTCGTCCAGCCACCGCCAACACACAATGCGAAAGGAGACGTTATCTATGCCAGCTGTTTCAGATCAAGCTCCCGTCAAACTCTGGAGCAAGGATTATGTTTTCGACATCATCATCAATTTCCTGGTTTACAGTGTCCATTTCCTGCTGATGTTATGGTCCACTGCCTATGCCATCCATACCTGGAATGCTTCCATCAGCATGGCCGGCCTCGCTTCCGGTCTATTCATTGTCGGGGCACTTTTCGCCCGCATCCCCGCAGGCCGCTTCATCGACTTCATCGGCCGCCGCAGATTATTCAGGAGCGGCACCGCCATGTTCTTCCTGCTGGTCCTCTGCTATGAGCTCGCACCGAATCTTGCTTCCTTCATGGTCGTGCGTTTTCTTCATGGACTCGCCTTCGGTACAACCTCCACTGCTGCCAGCACGATTGTAGCAGCTCTGGTTCCTCTCAAACGCATGGGAACAGGCATCGGCTACTTCACGCTTGGCGTCACACTCGCCTCAGCCATCGGCCCCTTCCTGGCCATGAACATCACTCAGGCCGGCAGCTTCAATCTGGGAATTGAAATCTGTACCGCCGCGACATTTGTGATCTTCCTGCTCTCCTGCTTGCTGAAAACACCAGAGCGCACCATCCTGCCGTCTGAACGGGAAGACCTGTACCATATTTCCTTTGACCGCTTCTTTTCCCTGAAGGCCCTCGGCATATCGAGCATAGCCTTCATGGGCGGCGTTTGTTACTCCACCGTACTGAGCTTCCTGGGCGCCTATACCAACGCCATCGGGGTAACGGGAATTGGCGCTACCTGCTTCTTCCTCTGCTTTGCCGCCACGTCATTCATCAGCCGTCCACTTACCGGCTTCCTGCTTGACAATTACGGCGGCGATATTGTCGTCTATCCGTCACTGCTCTGCATGGCCACCGCCATGAGTATCATCGCCCGTGCAACTACGGATATCCCTCTGCTGATCGGCGCCCTGTTCCTGGGCTTTGGTTACGGAACCTTGACAGCCTGCTGTCATGCCTTAGCCGTCCACTGTGCTCCCATGCATCAAGTCGGCATTGCCACCAGCACCTACTTTGTCCTCCTCGATCTCGGCATTGGCGTAGGCCCCTATACCCTAGGCAGCTTTGTCCCGGATTTTGGCTTCCAGGTTGTATATCTCGGCGCCGGAACGATTTCCCTCCTGGGTATCGGCCTCTACTTCTACCTCCTCGGCCGCCATCATCGCTTCACCCGTCATCAGATGGACCGCGACAGCGAAGCCAAGACCATCGTCGAACAGCGCCGCCAGCATTTCTATAAAAAACGTCTGGCCCACCAGCATGGTTGATCCTGCTCTATACTGCTTCGATCTGATATCAGCCTGATCCCTTCTTGCGACACTTCAATACAGGAAACAAAAATGGCCCTTGATCACAGTGATCAAGGACCATTTTGCTATAACAGGCCAAGTTCGTGTCTTCTTCTCCGATTTCCCCTTTATCTCTGTGGCATTGCCGGCCTGATCCTGCCTTTCAGCACAAGGGGCCGTTAGTTTCCTAGCTGTCCGGCGCAATCATACGATCTGTAGATTTCCTGCGCCACGGACAGGACGAATTCCTGACAGACCTGTGCCGTTTCCGGCTGGAAATCCTCCTCACGGAATTCAGAATTCGATATCATGCGGATACCCAAAAAGGGAATCTCATACTGTCGGCATACATGTGCTGCGGAATGTACTTCCATCTCCTCACAAGAAGAGCCGAATGTATCATGCAGATATTGCAGACGTTCCTTTTGCCTGTTCCAGGTATTGCAGCTGGCGATACAGCCATCCATCACCCGGCCACGGCTATACCCAGCCGCGGCTTTATGGGCTGCGGCCAGAAGGACTTCATCACCTGGATAATAGACTGCCTGGGGCACAAATTCGCCGCTATCCGGCTCATAGGCATATGCTCCCATGAGTTCCATATGCTGCCAATCGGCCCTATCTTCCTGTGCTGTGCGGTAGGAACTAGCGTCAAACGACTGCTTGCCTAAGACGATATCATAGGCCCCCAAAGCCGGATCATGTCCGCCTGCCGTCCCCTGACTGATAACAGCTGCTGGCTTGAATTTCTCGATTCCTAAGGCCGTGGCTGCCGCCGCATTTGCCGCTCCAACGGCTGTCACAGCCACCACCAGCGGCACTTCCTTATACCAGCCTTCCACAAACCGCCACGTCCCCAGCAAATGCTCCTGCGTCTGTTTCAAGGCATCCAGCAGAAACTTCGTCTCCAGATCCATCGCACCCTCTATCATGATTCTCTTATCCACTGCGCCTTCACCTTTCTTCAAAATCCGATTCTAAAAAACACTAATGCTGACTATAATCATAACATCAGATGAGGATTGGCAACAACAAATAAATTTTCTATCCGAAGTCTCCTCCTTCATGGTCACCCAAAATGTATCACGCATGATGGTATAGAAAAAGACCTGACCAAACGGTCAGGTCTTGCTTGTTGCAGTATGTGATCAGACGAGCTCGATGATAACCATCGGAGCAGCGTCGCCACGGCGTACGCCGAGCTTGAGGATACGCGTGTAACCGCCCTGGCGGTCAGCGTATTTAGCTGCGATCTCATCAAACAGTTTTCTTACAACATCTTCATCAGACAGGGCTGCGATAGCCTTGCGACGAGCGCTCAGGTCGCCACGCTTTGCAAGCGTGATCAGCTGCTCAGCAAATTTGCGGAGCTCTTTTGCCTTAGCTTCCGTCGTCTCAATGCGGCCATATCTGAAGAAGGAAGTAAGAATGCTAGCAAACAGCGCCTTACGGGCTGCGGAGTTACGTCCTAATTTTCTGTAGCTCATTTATTTCCCTCTTTTCAATCGTTGTTTTCTCTCAGAGCCAAACCGAGTTCCTCGAGCTTCTTCTTGACTTCCTCAAGAGATTTGCGTCCGAGGTTGCGGACCTTCATCATGTCATCTTCCGTCTTCTCAGCAAGGTCAGCGACCGTGTTGATGTTGGCGCGTTTCAGACAGTTGAAGGAACGTACCGAGAGGTCGAGGTCTTCAATGGTCATTTCGAGGACCTTCGAAGAATCATCCTCTTCCTCCTCTGGGAAGGATGCCTCCTCCTCCTCAATCTCATCCGGCAGACCGTCCATGTTCTGGAACAGTTTGAGGTGCATGACGAGAATGCCAGCAGCCTTGCTGACTGCCTCTTCCGGACGAAGCGAACCATCGGTCCAGACTTCGAGGATCAGGCGGTCATAGTCCGTGACATTACCTACACGCGTATCCTGTACGGTGTAGTTCACGCGCTGTACCGGGGAGAAAATCGAGTCGATTGGGATAATGCCAATCGTGTCTTCCGGCTTCTTGTTTTTGTCAGCCGGAACGTAGCCGCGGCCGCGCTCAACGGTCATCTCAATCTTGAGCTTGCCCGTCTCGTCAACCGTAGCAATATGGAGGTCCGGATTGAGAATCTCAATGTCGGCATCACAGATGATGTCGGCAGCCGTAACTTCCTTCTCGCCTTCCACGTCAATGCGGATGACCTTCGGCTCATTGCCTGCCATCTTGAGGCAGAGCTGCTTCAGGTTCAGAACGATGTTGGTTACGTCATCCCGGACACCCGGAATCGTCGAGAACTCATGGAGTACCCCATCGATCCGGATGGAGGTAATTGCAGCACCCTCCAGCGAGGACAGCAGCATACGGCGCAGGCTGTTGCCAAACGTCGTGCCGTAGCCACGCTCGAGCGGCTCGCAGATGAATTTACCATAACGGTTATCTTCACTGATTTCCGCAATTTCAATTTTCGGTTTCTCGATATCTATCATCTGAAATGAACCTCCTCAATAATCAATCGAACACTATGCACACAGGCACAAATATTCATTATTTGGAGTACAACTCGACGATAGCCTGCTCGTTGACAGGAACATCGATCTCTTCGCGGTTCGGGAAACGAGTTACCGTACCCGTGAGGTTAGCCTGGTCAGCCTGGAGCCATGCCGGAGCGGAAAGGGCATTGCTGCTCTCTTTGAGCTCTTTGAAGAAGGCATTGCTCTGGCTCTTCTCGCTAACAGCGATAACGTCGTTAGCGGAAACAAGTGCGGACGGAATGTCTACGCGCTTGCCGTTGACCGTGAAGTGGCCATGACGAACGAGCTGACGAGCCTGACGACGCGTGTTGGCAAGGCCAAGACGGAAAACGACGTTGTCAAGACGACGCTCAAGAAGACCAAGCAGGTTTTCACCCGTAACACCCTGCATCTTCTTCGCTTTATCGTAGTATCCACGGAACTGTTTCTCCAGTACACCGTAGATGAACTTTGCTTTCTGCTTTTCTTTCAGCTGCAGACCATACTCGGAAACCTTACGGTTCGTACGGCGCGGCTGACGTTTCGATTCTTTGGAACGACCAATAACAGCCGGCTCAATGCCAAGTGCACGGCATCTTTTAATGGCTGGTACTCTATCAATTGCCATCTAGTAATTGCACCTCCTATTAAACTCTTCTACGCTTCGGCGGACGGCAGCCATTGTGCGGAATCGGGGTAACATCTTTGATCATGTTAACCTCGAGGCCCGTTGCCTGCAGGGAACGGATTGCGGCTTCACGGCCAGCACCAGGACCCTTAACGTAAACCTCGACCTGCTTGAGGCCGTGCTCCATAGCTGCCTTAGCAGCCGTCTCAGCAGCCATCTGAGCTGCAAACGGAGTGCTCTTACGGGAACCACGGAAACCAAGGCCGCCTGCGCTAGCCCAGGAAAGTGCATTACCGCTCTTATCAGTGAGCGTTACAATCGTGTTGTTGAACGTAGAGCTGATGTGCGCTACGCCATATTCTATGTTCTTACGAACTTTTTTCTTCGTGCGAACTGCTTTCTTAACTGCCACCAGTTAACCCTCCTTTATTAGTCTTTCTTCTTGCCTGCTACAGCCTTTTTCGGGCCTTTACGCGTGCGGGCGTTGTTCTTAGTGTTCTGTCCACGGACAGGAAGGCCAAGACGGTGGCGACGACCACGGTAGCAGCCGATATCAACGAGTCGTTTGATGTTCATCTGACGCTCACGACGAAGGTCACCTTCGACGATAACGTTCTTATCGATGGCATCACGAAGTTTTACAACTTCATCCTCCGTGAGGTCACGCGTACGGGTATCCGGATTGATGCCAGTCTCCTTCAGAAGATCCTTAGAAGTCTTCAAACCAATACCAAAAATGTACGTCAATGCAATTTCAATTCTCTTGTCACGGGGTAAATCTACACCGGCAATACGTGCCATTAATAAAGCACCTCCTTATTCAATAATTAACCTTGTCTCTGTTTATGTTTCGGATTTTCGCAGATGACCATAACACGGCCTTTGCGCTTAATGACTTTGCATTTCTCACAAATCCGTTTTACTGACGGTTTTACCTTCATCTTGTGGTTGCCCCCTTTTCTTTATTGTCAGTCTCATTTTGCTAGTATACCATGTTTATTCCATCCTGCCTAGTAGCAAACGAAAAAAAATGGTAAATATTTTTTAAACCCGCAAAAGCGGAGATGACTTATTTGAATCGGTAGGTTATACGGCCACGCGTTAAGTCATATGGCGTGAGTTCGATAGTGACTTTGTCACCGGGAAGAATACGGATGAAGTTCATACGGATCTTACCGGATACATGCGCCAGTACAACATGACCATTCTCAAGCTCAACCTGGAACATCGCGTTTGGCAGTGCCTCCAGGACTTTGCCTTCTACTTCGATAACATCTTGCTTCGACATGTTTTTTCTCCTTTTATGGAAATTGGTTGGGCCAAAGTCATCTAAGGAGCTTCTGCATTTTCTATCAATGCCATGCCCAACAACAGGTTGTCAATCAATTTTTCATAATCATTGTAATGGGCGGCAAGTATTTATGCCGCCCTTTACAATAACTTCTATCGTTCAGTGAATCTCACCAACGGAACTGACTCAGCCCTTCAGGGTCTCAACGAGATCCTTCGTGACCTTGTCAATCGCCTGTCTGCCATCAACTTCCGTGTAGATGCCGGCTTTCTGATAATAATCGATAAGCGGCTTCGTGGAAGCTTCGTATACGGAGAGGCGATTCGTCATCGTCTCAGCCGTATCATCTGCACGCTGGAAGAGCTCGCCACCGCACTCGTCGCATACACCCTCTTTATTGGAAGGATTGAACTTGACATGATAGGTAGCACCGCACTTCTTGCAGATGCGGCGTCCAACTGCTCGCTCTACGAGGTCAGCAGCCGGAACACTGATGTTCAGTACACGCGTCAGGCTCAGTCCGAGGTCAGCCATGATACCGTCGAGAGCATCAGCCTGCTCGACCGTACGTGGGAAACCATCGAGAATGAAACCTTTTTTGCAGTCGTCCTGAGCTAAACGGTCACGCACAATGCCGACCGTAACGGAATCCGGAACAAGATTGCCAGCGTCGATATACGACTTGGCTTTCTTGCCCATTTCCGTACCTTCCTTCATCGCCGCACGGAACATGTCGCCCGTGGAGATGTGCGGAATGTTGAACTCCTTGACCAGTTCAGCCGCCTGCGTGCCTTTGCCGGCACCCGGGGGGCCCATCAACAGGATATGCATGGTTTTGCCTCCTCTTATTTCATGAACCCTTCGTAGTGACGCATTACAATCATGGACTCTATCTGTTTCATCGTCTGCAGCGCAACGCCGACGACGATGAGCAGTGCCGTACCACCGAAGTATACACCCTCAATATGAGTTGCACCTGCGACCAGGTTCGGCAGGACTGCGATAAAGGCCAAGAAAATGGAGCCAGCAAGCGTGATACGAGTCATGACATGATCTAAATAATCTGCCGTTGGCTGTCCCGGACGGATGCCCGGGATGAAACCACCGTATTTTTTCAGATTCTCTGCCATATCCGATATCTTTACAGTAACCGCAGTATAAAAGTAAGTGAAGAAGATGATCATACCGACGTATAACGTGGTCTGAAGCGGCTTACCCCACTCCAAATAACTGGCAATCGTCTTTACCCAGGGAATATCAATGAACTGGGCAATGGTTACTGGAAACATCAGCACGGATGACGCAAAGATAATTGGGATTACGCCCGCCTGATTCACTTTCAGGGGGATGTGGCTGGAATGACCGCCATAAGCTTTCTGCCCTACCACGCGTTTCGCATAGGAAATCGGGATGCGGCGGAAGCCATTCTCTACGTGGACAACGAACACAACCATCGCGATGGCGATGACCGCGAACATGAACACACTGAAGTAGCTGATCGTACCAGCCTGGACGTAATGGTAAATCGTTCCGATGTTTTTCGGCAGTGCAGCCACGATACCAGCGAAGATGATAAGGGAAATACCATTACCAACCCCCTGGGCCGTGATCTGCTCCCCGAGCCACATGAGGAACACCGTACCAGCCGTCAACGTGATCGCAATGATCAGGATGTTGACTGGATTCGGATTAAGGATAGCAGCCTTCAGGCCGATGGCCATGCCGATCGCCTGAAAGAATGCCAGCACTACCGTGAGATAGCGCGTTACCTTGGTGGTCTTCTTATGGCCCTCCTGGCCTTCCTTTGACCACTGCTCCAACGTCGGCACGACAACATTCAGAAGCTGGATGATGATCGCTGCATTGATGTACGGAGTAATGGACATCGCAAAGATGGAGAACTTACTGAAAGCACCACCAGAAAAGAGGTCTAACAGGCCGAAGAGACTGCCGTTGGCGAATAATTGCTCAATCGCCGCCGGATCGACTCCCGGAACCGGAATATGGGTACCCATCCGGAAGATGGCGAACATGATCAGCGTAAACGTGATCTTCTGCCTAAGCTCCGGAATTTTCCATACATTGCCAAGGGCTGAGAGCACCTCAGATCACCTCAACTTTACCGCCTGCTGCCGTAATCTTTTCTTCTGCGGATTTCGTGAAGCCGTTAGCGCGAACCGTCAGCTTCTTCGTGAGCTCGCCGTTACCAAGGATGCGGATACCATCCTGGACGTTCTTCAGGATACCGGACTCAACGAGAGCAACCGGATCAACCGTTGCACCATCCTCAAAACGATTCAGGGACTCAACGTTGACCTCAGCATAGTTCTTAGCCCAAATATTCTTGAAGCCGCGTTTCGGGAGACGACGATAAAGCGGCATCTGGCCACCCTCGAAGCCGGTGCGTACGCCGCCGCCGCTACGGGAGTTCTGACCCTTCATGCCTTTACCGGAAGTCTTGCCGTTGCCGGAACCAATACCGCGGCCTACACGGTTGCGGACTTTACGGGAACCAGCTGCTGGCTGTAATTCATGCAATTTCATCTAGTGCACCTCCTGTTCTATGATTAGTCTGCGATTTCTTCTACAACGATCAGATGCTCAACTTTGTGAAGCTGACCACGGATTGCCGGGTTGTCTGGCAGCTCAACAACAGAGTTGATCTTGCGCAGGCCCAGAGCGCGAACCGTCTTGCGCTGGGTTTCCGGACGGCCGATGAGGCTTCTCTTAAGCGTAACTTTAACTTTTGCCATTGTACAGCCTCCTATTAACCTAAGATTTCCTGAACCGTCTTGCCACGGAGCTCAGCAACAGCCTCTGCCTTCTTGAGGGCTTTGAGGCCTTCCATCGTTGCGCGAACCATGTTGTTCGGGTTGGAAGAACCGAGGGACTTCGTCAGGATGTCTTTGATACCTGCCAGCTCGAGTACGGCACGTGCCGGACCGCCAGCGATGACACCAGTACCTTTTGCAGCCGGCTTGAGCATTACGCGGCCAGCGCCGAAGATACCAACCATCTCATGCGGAATCGTGCGCTCATCGAGGATAGCGACCTCAACGAGGTTCTTCTTTGCATCCTCAACGCCTTTACGGATTGCCTCCGGAACCTCAGCAGCTTTGCCGAGACCAACGCCGACTTTGCCTTTCTTGTTGCCAACAACGACAAGGGCGCTGAACGAGAAGCGACGGCCGCCTTTGACGACTTTAGCTACTCGATTGATATATACAACTTTCTCCTCGAACTCTGGAGTTTCGTTGTCCATATTTCTAGCCATTCATTTACCTCCTTATATCAATGATTTAGAACTTGAGACCAGCTTCACGAGCGGCCTCAGCCAGAGCAGCGACACGGCCATGGTAAACATAACCGCCGCGGTCGAATACGACCTCTTTGATGCCCTTCTCGAGAGCACGTTTAGCAACAGCAGCACCAACAGCTTTTGCTGCCTCAATGTTACCACCGTAGTTCTCGAAACCCTTATCCTGGGAGCTGGCGGACACGAGCGTCACACCGTTCTCATCATCGATGACCTGAGCGTAAATGTTTGCCAGGCTGCGATATACGTTGAGGCGCGGACGAGCTGCCGTACCTGCGATATGGTTGCGGACACGCAGATGACGTTTCTGACGTGCCTTATTCTTATCTGCTTTAAGAAGCACAGAACTTCACTCCTTTCTCGAATCAGTGTCTTATTTCTTACCCTTAGCGCCGGCTTTACCCTCTTTACGACGGATATGCTCGCCAGCATATTTGATACCCTTGCCTTTGTACGGCTCCGGCTCACGGAAGCTGCGGATCTCAGCAGCGATCTGGCCGACAACTTCCTTGTCGATACCAGAAACCGTGATAGCGTTAGCCGACGGGCACTCGAATTTGATGCCCTGCGGCGGCTCGACAACTACCGGATGGGAGAAACCAAGGGAGAGGTTCAGCGTGTTGCCCTTGAGCTGAGCACGATAGCCGACACCATTGATTTCGAGATTCTTGGAGAAACCTTCCGTTACGCCAACAACCATGTTGTTAATGAGCGTACGGGACAGACCATGGAGCGATCTGTGGTTCTTATCGTCGGACGGACGCTCAACCTTGCAGATTGCGCCATCGACGGTTACTTTCATATCCTGATGAATATGGCGGGAAAGTTCACCTTTCGGGCCCTTTACTTTGACCAGATTGTCCTCGCCAACCGTAACGGTTACGCCAGCTGGGATTTCAATCGGTGCATTACCAATTCTTGACATCTGTACACCTCCTGACTACTTCGATTACCAAACGTATGCAACAACTTCGCCGCCGAGACCAGCTTTGCGAGCCTGCTTATCGCTCATGATACCCTTGGACGTGGAAATGATAGCGATACCGAGGCCGCCAAGAACGCGCGGGAGCTCATTGTGTTTTGCATACTGACGAAGACCAGGCTTCGAGATGCGTTTGATACCGGAAATTACCTTCTCACGATTCGGGCCGTATTTGAGGGAAACAGAGATAACGCCCTGTTTGCCATCCTCAGTGAAGGTGTAGTCATTGATGAAACCCTCTTCCTTCAGGACCTCTGCGATAGCGGTCTTGACTTTGGAGCCTGGGATTTCAACACTCTCATGGAATACATTGTTTGCATTGCGCAAACGAGTCAGCATATCTGCAATAGGATCAGTCATTGCCATTGAATCGATATCCTCCTTTTAACTTTAAATACTTACCAGCTGGCTTTGGTTACGCCAGGGATGGCACCTTTGTAGCTCTGCTCACGGAAGCAGATACGGCACATGTCGAATTTACGCATGTAGCCGTGCGGACGGCCGCAGATTTTGCAGCGATTATAAGCGCGCGTGGAGAATTTCGGCTCTTTGCTCCACTTCTCTACCATAGACTTCTTAGCCAAATTTCCTTACCTCCTTATGCACTGAACGGCATACCCATGAGTTTCAGGAGCTCTCTGGCTTCTTCATCCGTCTGTGCCGTCGTAACGATAACAATGTTCATACCACGGATCTTGTCGATTTTATCGTACTCGATTTCCGGGAAGATGAGCTGCTCTTTGAGACCGATAGCGTAGTTGCCGCGGCCATCAAAAGCCTTGTCGCTTACACCACGGAAGTCACGAACGCGCGGCAGAGCTACGTTCATGAACTTGTCGAGGAACTGGTACATACGCGTGCCACGCAGCGTTACTTTGCAGCCGATTGGCATGCCCTCACGCAGTTTCCAAGCAGCGAGGGATTTCTTAGCACGAGTCAGCAGCGGCTTCTGGCCAGCGATGATCGTCAGATCAGCAACAGCAGAATCCAGAGCTTTCGGATTGCCGACAGCTTCGCCAACACCCATGTTGATGATGACTTTCTCGATTTTCGGAAGCTGCATGACATTCTTGTAACCGAACTTCTCCGTCATAGCCTTGCAAACTTCATTCTGATATTTTTCCTGTAATCTATCCACTTATGCTCCTCCTTTCCTGATTATTTCGTCTGGTCGATAACTTCGCCGCATTTCTTGCAGGCGCGAACCATCTTACCATTGACTTCTTTGTGAGCAACGCGCGTTGCTTTGGAGCAAGCCGGGCAAACGAGCATAACTTTGCAAGCATGCATCGGAGCCTCTTTGACGAGGATACCGCCCTGCGGAGCTTTCTGGTTCGGTTTCGTGTGACGTTTTACTTTGTTGACGCCCTCGACAACAACCTTACCTTTTTTCGGCATAGCCGTAACGACTTTGCCCTGTTTGCCTTTATCTTTACCGGACAGCACAACGACCGTGTCGCCCTTCTTTACGTTCATCTTAACGAATGCCAAAATCGCACCTCCTCACAATTAAAGTACTTCAGGAGCCAGAGATACGATCTTCATGAAGTCTTTATCGCGAAGCTCTCTAGCTACCGGTCCGAAAATACGCGTGCCTTTCGGAGTCTTGTCGTCTTTGATGATAACTGCTGCGTTCTCATCGAAACGGATGTAAGAGCCATCGCTGCGGCGCAGGCCCTTTACGCTGCGGACAACAACTGCCTTAACGACATCGCCCTTCTTGACCGTGCCGCCAGGAGCAGCCGATTTGACTGCAGCTACGATGATATCACCAATGTTAGCGTATTTGCGATAGGAACCGCCGAGAACACGGATGCACATGATTTCTTTTGCGCCAGTGTTGTCGCCAACATTCAGGATTGTTTGCTGTTGGATCATTGTTTGACCTCCTTCTTCGATTTTTTTGGATTATTTAGCTCTCTCGATTACTTCAACAACTCTCCAACGTTTCGTCTTGGACAGCGGGCGCGTCTCCATCAGGGAAACCTTATCGCCAACATGAGCATCGTTTTTCTCATCATGGGCATGGAACTTGACCGTTCTCTTTACCGGTTTTTTGTACAGTTTGTGCTGCTCGAGTTCTTCGATAGCAACAACAACCGTTTTATCCATTTTATCGGAAATGACTTTACCGATTCTTACTTTACGTACGTTTCTTTCGCTCATTAGGGAGCCTCCTTCCTTCTGCATATCAGTTTGCGATTAAGCCTTGAGCTCAGTCTCGCGCTGGATCGTCTTGATACGGGCGATCGTCTTCTTTACTTCTTTGATACGCATCGGGTTCTCAAGCTGGCCAGTAGCGAGCTGGAAACGGAGGTTGAACAGTTCCTCTTTGAGCGAAGCAAGTTTCTGGTTAAGCTCGTCAGCACTCATCTCACGAATCTCATTAACCTTCATTTACTTCACCGCCCTCTGCTTTAGTCTCTTCTTTGACAACGAACTTCGTCTTGATCGGCAGCTTGTGGCCTGCAAGACGCATTGCTTCCTGAGCAACTTCACGGGATACGCCGTCCATCTCGAAGAGGACGCGGCCCGGCTTAACAACTGCAACCCAGTACTCCGGCGAACCTTTACCGGAACCCATGCGGGTCTCAGCCGGTTTAGCCGTTACCGGCTTATCCGGGAAAATTTTGATCCAAACCTGACCGCCACGTTTGATGTAACGGGTCATAGCGATACGAGCTGCCTCGATCTGGCGGTTCGTGATCCAAGCCGGCTCAAGAGCGACCAGACCATACTCACCATGGCTAACCGTGTTGCCGCGATGAGCTTTACCCTTCATACGGCCACGGAACTGTTTGCGATATTTTACTCTCTTTGGTAATAACATTAAGCTTCGCTCCCTTCAGCTACAGCCTTGCGCTGCTTTCTTTCCGGAAGAACTTCACCCTTGAAGATCCATACTTTTACGCCGATGTCGCCGTAAGTCGTATGTGCCGTTGCCGTACCGTAGTCGATATCAGCACGCAGCGTGTGAAGAGGAATGCTGCCTTCGCGGTAGGACTCCTTACGAGCAATCTCTGCGCCGCCGAGACGACCACCGAGTGCAACCTTGATACCTTTAGCACCAAGACGCATCGTGCGGCCAACGGCCTGCTTCATTGCACGGCGGAAAGCGATGCGGCGCTCCAGCTGCTGAGCGATGTTCTCAGCAACGAGAGTAGCATCCATATCCGGCTGTTTGATTTCAGCAATATTGATGTCAACACGTTTTTCCGTGTATTTCTTCAGACCCTCTTTGATCTGCTCGATGCCCGAACCACCGCGGCCGATTACCATACCCGGCTTAGCCGTATGGATCGTGAGCTTCAGACGGTTCTTGCTGCGCTCCGTCTCGATTCTGGACACACCGGCTGCCTGAAGGCTCTGCTTCAGATAGTCACGGATTTTAATATCTTCATGCAGGTTATCTGCAAAATCTTTATCTGCATACCACTTAGCATCCCAAGTCTTGACGATGCCAAGGCGAATACCATGCGGATTTACTTTCTGACCCAATCCGTTTCCCTCCTTCTTAGTTCTTCTCGTCTACGACGATGGTTACATGGGACGTGCGCTTCAAGATTTTGAAAGCCTGTCCACGGGAACGCGGATGGATACGCTTGAGCGTCGGACCCTGGTCAGCGAAAGCCGTCTTGATGACCAGCTTGTCGACGTCCATATCAAAATTGTTCTCAGCGTTTGCAACAGCAGAACGCAGAACCTTCTCTACAACATCAGCGCCAGCTTTCGGCGTGAATTTCAAGATCGCAAATGCCTCTGCAACGTTCTTGCCACGGATAAGATCCAGGACTACACGAACTTTGCGCGGAGTGATGCGAACATATTTAGCTACTGCTTTAGATTCCACAAGTATGCTCCTTTCGCAAAATTATCTCAGTGAAGTCTTGCGCTCTTCGCCTGCATGACCCTTGAACGTGCGGGTCGGTGCGAACTCGCCGAGCTTATGACCAACCATATCTTCCGTGACATAAACCGGTACATGTTTACGGCCGTCATGAACGGCGATCGTGTGACCGACGAAATCAGGGAAAATCGTGGAGCTTCTCGACCAGGTCTTTACAACTTTTTTATCGTTAGCTTCGTTGAGGGCCTCGATTTTCTTCATGAGGCTTTCTGCAACGTAAGGTCCCTTTTTAATAGATCTTGACAAAGTGTCTCCTCCTTTCGTCAGGCGGCATCAGGCAGCCTGTCGATTTCTATGATTATTTCGTACGTCCTTTGACGATGAGACGATCCGAAGCTTTCTTGCGACGAGTCTTGGCACCCATAGCGCATTTGCCCCATTTCGTGACAGGGTTCTTGCGGCCGACAGGGGAACGACCCTCACCACCACCATGCGGATGGTCATTCGGGTTCATAGCAGTACCACGGTTCTCCGGACGAACGCCCAGCCAACGGTTACGGCCTGCTTTACCGATCGTGATGTTCTCATGCTCGAGGTTACCAACTTCACCGATCGTTGCACGGCAGTTGATGTGAACCTTGCGGAGCTCGCCAGACGGCATACGGAGGAGTGCATAATCGCCTTCCTTAGCCATGAGCTGAGCAGACGTACCAGCACTGCGGACGAGCTGTGCGCCCTTGCCGATCTTGAGCTCGATGTTGTGGATCGTCGTACCAACCGGGATGTTCTTCAGCGGAAGAGCATTACCGACTTTGATATCAGCGTCCGGGCCGGAAACAACTTTGTCACCAACCTTGAGACCATTCGGTGCGAGGATGTAGCGCTTCTCACCGTCCACGTAGTTGAGGAGAGCGATGCGTGCGCTGCGGTTCGGGTCGTACTCGATGGTAGCGACGCGAGCCGGGATACCGTCTTTCGTGCGTTTGAAGTCGATCACGCGATAAAGACGCTTATGGCCGCCACCCTGATGGCGAACGGTCAGGCGACCCTGCTGGTTACGGCCGCCTTTTTTCGTCAGGCGCTCAGTCAGGGATTTCTCAGGCTTGCTTGCCGTGATCTCGTCGAACGAAGCGACGGTCATGAAGCGACGGCCTGCAGAATATGGTTTAAAACTCTTTACTGCCACTTAAATGTACCTCCTTTTCTCGATTATGCTTCGAAGAACTCGATGCTTTCGCCAGCAGCGAGCTTTACGATAGCTTTTTTATAGTCAGAACGCTTGCCCATCGTGCGGCCCATGCGTTTCGTTTTGCCCAGTACGTTGACCGTGTTGACTTTCTCAACTTTGACGTTGAAAACTTCAGCGACAGCTTTAGCAATCTCAATCTTGTTGGCTGCTTTCGCAACAACGAAGACGTATTTGCCCTCAGCCATGAGCTGAGTCGTTCTCTCAGTGATCAGCGGACGGATCAGGATATCACGTGCTTCCATTATGCGAATACCTCCTCGATACGGGTGATGGCATCCTTCGTGATGAACAGCTTGTCATGATTGAGAATATCAAAGACATTCAGGCCCATCGTGTTGATAGCTTTTACACCCGGAATGTTGCGTGCGGACTTCTCTACGTTCTCAGCTTCATCGCAAGTGATGAGGAGAGCTTTGGAGTCAACGCTGAAATCGCCAAGCATCTTGACGACCTGGCTCGTCTTCGGAGCATCGAAATCGAGGCTGTCGAGGACTACGAGCTCACCGCTCTTAACTTTATCGGAAAGTGCGCATTTGATAGCGAGACGACGCTGTTTGCGCGGCATCGTGAAAGCGTACTTGCGCGGATGCGGACCGAAGACCGTACCACCGCCGACCCACAGCGGGCTGCGCGTCGAGCCAGCACGAGCACGGCCCGTGCCTTTCTGCTTCCAAGGCTTGCGGCCACCACCACGGACGAAGCTTCTCGTCTTGGTAGCATGCGTGCCGAGACGCTGTGCTGCAAGCTGCATTACAACGGCCTGATGGAGAAGACCTGCGTTCATCTCTACGCCGAAGATGCTGTCATTCAATTCGATATCGCCAACCTGTTTGTTGGTGATGTCATAAACTGCTACTGTAGCCATAATTTAGGTTATCCTCCTTCCAATTAGTTTTTGCCCGGTTTAACGGTATTCTTGATCACAACGAAGCTCTTCTTCGGGCCCGGAATTGCGCCCTTGATGAGAATCAGGTTGCGGTCTGCATCAACACGGACAACCGTGAGGCGCTGAACCGTAACGCGCTCGCCACCCATGCGGCCCGGCAGTTTCTTGCCTTTGAGCACGCGTCCGCCAGGACCGGAAATCATTGCACCAGTCGAACCCGGCTCGCGGTGGGATTTGGAACCATGTCCCATAGGACCACGGGCGAAGTTGTGACGTTTGATACCGCCGGCAAAACCTTTACCTTTGGAAGTACCAGTAACATCGACTAATTCTCCAGCACTAAATATGTCAACGCCGATGGAATCACCGACTTTGTATTCAGAAGGATCCTGAAGACGCATCTCGCGGATGAATTTGACCGGCTTAACACCAGCTTTAGCGAAATGACCCTTCATTGGTTTATTTACTTTGAATTCCTTAACTTCACCGAAGCCAAGCTGGACAGCGTTGTAACCGTCGTTCTCGACCGTCTTGTTCTGGATAACGATGTTGTTACCAGACTCAACAACCGTAACAGGGACAACCTTGCCCTCTTCCGTGAAGATCTGAGTCATGCCCAGTTTTCTACCTAAAATTGCTTTAGACATTCATTCCACCTCCTCGGATTATAATTTGATTTCGATGTCTACACCAGCCGGAAGGTCAAGGCGCATCAGCGCATCTACCGTCTTGTTCGTCGGCTGCAGGATGTCGATAAGACGCTTATGCGTTCTCATTTCGAACTGCTCGCGGGAATCCTTATTGACATGCGGGGAACGCAAAATCGTGTAGATATTTTTCTCCGTCGGGAGTGGAATCGGACCGGATACCATTGCACCAGTCTTCTTTGCAGTATCCACAATCTTTACTGCGCTCTGATCGAGGGCTTTATGATCATAAGCCTTCAAACGGATTCTAATCTTTTGATTCTTAGACAATTGTTTTTCCTCCTTATCGTCCGGACTCTCGGCCCAAACATTTCTCCGTAACAGTTCCCTCGGACAATGCCGAGCCATCTGCCACGTCATCGCATTGGGGGGTACCATATTATTTTAAACCTTTAAATAAGAGCGACGCGAGCGCCGCTCTTACTTATTGGTTTAATTGACTTGGAAATTAGCCTTCAACTTCCGTTACGCGGCCAGCACCAACCGTGTGACCACCCTCGCGGATAGCGAAGCGGAGACCCTTCTCGATAGCGATCGGGGTAATGAGCTCAACATCCATCTCGATGTTATCGCCAGGCATAACCATCTCCGTGCCTTCCGGCAGGGAAACAACGCCCGTAACGTCAGTCGTACGGAAGTAGAACTGCGGACGATAGTTCGTGAAGAACGGCGTATGACGGCCACCCTCTTCTTTCGTCAGGACATAGACCTGAGCTTTGAACTTCGTATGCGGATGAATCGTGCCCGGCTTAGCGAGAACCTGGCCACGCTCGATCTCTTTGCGGTCGATACCACGGAGCAGAGCACCGATGTTATCACCAGCAACAGCGCTATCGAGCATCTTACGGAACATCTCGATACCCGTAACAACCGTGGATTTCGGCTCGTCCTGAAGACCAACGATCTCAACCGTATCGTTCAGTTTCAGCTCGCCACGCTCAACACGGCCCGTAGCAACCGTACCACGGCCAGTGATCGTGAATACGTCCTCGACCGGCATGAGGAACGGTTTATCCGTGTCACGCTCCGGCGTCGGGATGTACTCATCAACAGCGTTCATGAGCTCAACGATCTTAGCCTTCATGTCAGCATCGCCCTCGAGAGCTTTCAGAGCGGAACCAGCAACGACCGGAATGTCATCGCCAGGGAATTCGTAGCTGGAGAGCAGCTCGCGAACTTCCATCTCTACGAGCTCCAGGAGCTCCTCATCGTCAACCTGGTCAACCTTATTCAGGAAGACAACGATTGCCGGAACACCAACCTGGCGAGCGAGCAGGATGTGCTCACGCGTCTGCGGCATCGGGCCATCAGCAGCGGAAACAACCAGGATAGCACCATCCATCTGAGCAGCACCAGTGATCATGTTCTTGACATAGTCAGCATGGCCCGGGCAGTCAACGTGTGCATAATGACGTTTCTGCGTCTCATACTCAACGTGTGCCGTGTTGATGGTGATACCGCGCTCACGCTCCTCCGGAGCCTTATCGATATCAGCGTAATCCTCGAAAGCAGCCTTGCAGCCTTCCGTCTCGGACAGAACTTTCGTGATTGCAGCCGTCAGCGTCGTCTTGCCATGGTCAACGTGACCAATGGTGCCGATGTTAACATGCGGTTTAGTTCTCTCAAACTTTTCTTTAGCCATTGTAATTTTTTCCTCCCTTATTCGCCTTTGTTTTTAGCAATAACCTTTTCGGCTATATTTTTAGGAACTTCATCATAGTAAGCTACTTCCATGCTGTAGTTCCCTCGGCCCTGAGTTTTAGAACGGAGATCCGTCGAATAACCGAACATCTCGGAAAGCGGAACAAATCCGTTGATGACCTGAGCACCGTTGCGCGCTTCCATACCATCGATACGGCCGCGGCGGGAGTTCAGGTCGCCGATTACATCGCCCATGTACTCTTCCGGAACGACGACTTCGACTTTGACGTACGGCTCAAGGAGAACCGGGTTAGCCTTTTCGCAGCCGTTCTTGAAGGCCATGGAACCAGCAACTTTGAATGCTGCCTCGGAGGAGTCGACCTCGTGATAGGAACCATCGAATACGATAGCCTTGATGTCGACCATCGGATAACCAGCGACAACACCAGCTTCCATAGCCTGCTTTACGCCGGCCTCGATCGGGTTGATGAATTCCTTCGGAATCGCACCACCGACGACCTTGTTCTCGAAGCTGAAGCCTTCGCCCGGCTCCTGCGGAATGAGCTCGAGCCAGCAGTGACCATACTGACCATGACCACCGGACTGACGAACGAACTTACCTTCAGCCTTGACCGTGTTGCGGATCGTCTCACGATATGCAACCTGCGGCTCGCCGACTTTGCAGTCAACATGGAACTCGCGGAGCATACGGTCAACGATGATCTGGAGGTGAAGCTCACCCATACCGGAGATGATGCACTGACCAGTCTCCTGATCCGTGCGGACGCGGAACGTCGGATCCTCTTCAGCGAGTTTCTGGAGAGCTACGCCCATCTTCTCCTGGTCGTTCTTCGTAGCCGGCTCAACGGCAACAGAGATAACCGGATCCGGGAACTCCATGGACTCGAGGATGATCGGAGCGTTCTCGTCGCAGAGCGTGTCGCCCGTCGTCGTGTCTTTCAGACCGACAGCAGCAGCGATATCACCGGAGTAAACCTTATCGATTTCCTTACGGTTGTTGGCATGCATCTGGAGGATACGGCCAATACGCTCTTTCTTGCCCTTCGTGGAGTTGAATACGTAGGAACCTGCATCGAGTACACCGGAGTATACACGGAAGAATGCAAGCTTACCGACGTACGGGTCAGTCATGATCTTGAATGCCAGTGCGGAGAACGGCTCGCTGTCGCTAGACGGGCGATGGTCTTCAGCACCAGTATCCGGATTTACACCAGCGATCGGCGGGATATCCGTCGGAGCCGGCATATAATCAACGATGGCATCGAGCAGCGGCTGAACGCCCTTGTTGCGATACGACGTACCGCAGGTTACCGGAACGAGTTCACCAGAGAGGGTACCCTTACGGATTACCTTCTTGATCTCCTCTTCCGAAATCTCTTCGCCACCGAGATATTTCTCCATGAATTCGTCATCGAGCTCGGAGAGAGCCTCTAAGAGTTTCTCACGATACTCATCAGCCTGCTCTTTCATGTCAGCCGGGATCTCAACCTCGTCAGCAACTTTGCCGAGGTCATCCTCATAAACGATGGCTTCCATCTTGACCAGGTCGACGATGCCTTCGAACGTGTCCTCAGCGCCGATCGGCAGCTGGATTGCAACGGCATTAGCCTGCAGACGCTCGTGCATCATATCGATAACGTTGAAGAAGTTTGCGCCGGTGATGTCCATCTTGTTGACATACGCCATGCGCGGAACATGATAACGCTCAGCCTGACGCCAAACGGTCTCAGTCTGCGGCTCAACGCCACCGCGTGCAGTCAGGACTGCAACCGTGCCGTCGAGGACGCGCAGGGAACGCTCAACCTCTACCGTGAAATCCACGTGACCCGGCGTATCAATGATGTTGATACGATGCTCTTTCCAGTGGCAGGTCGTTGCAGCAGACGTAATCGTGATGCCGCGCTCCTGCTCCTGAACCATCCAGTCCATGGTGGCAGCGCCTTCATGAACCTCGCCGATCTTGTGGTTTACACCCGTGTAGAAGAGGATACGCTCAGTAGTAGTCGTCTTACCGGCATCGATGTGAGCCATGATACCGATATTACGAGTTTTTTCAAGGGAATACTCTCTTGCCACTTTTAATATCGCTCCTTAATAAAAATAAGAAAGGATTACCAACGATAGTGAGCGAAAGCCTTGTTGGCCTCTGCCATCTTGTGCGTATCTTCCTTCTTCTTGATTGCTGCGCCCGTGTTATTAGCGGCATCCATGAGCTCGCCCGAGAGGCGCTCATCCATGGTCTTCTCACCGCGGAGACGTGCGTAGTTGACGATCCAGCGAATGCCGAGCGTCATGCGGCGGTCCGGACGGACCTCAACCGGAACCTGGTAGTTTGCACCACCGACGCGACGAGCGCGTACCTCGAGAACCGGCATAACGTTCTTGAGAGCAGTCTCAAAAACTTCCAGAGGATCCTTGCCCGTTTTGGCACGGATCGTCTCGAACGCATCATAAACGACGCGCTCAGCAACGCTCTTCTTACCGGAAAGCATTACTTTATTGATGAATTTCGTAACCGTTTTGCTGTGGTACACCGGATCCGGCAGTACGTCACGCTTAGGTACGGAACCTTTTCTTGGCATTGTTTTACCTCCTTATCATAGTCTTCATTTACGAAGCTGTGTTATTTTTTCTTTGCTTTTTTCGCACCGTACTTCGAACGGCCCTGAGCACGATCCTGCACACCGGCAGTATCGAGCGAACCGCGGATGATGTGGTAACGAACACCTGGCAGGTCCTTGACACGACCGCCACGGATCAGAACAACACTATGCTCCTGAAGATTATGACCAATGCCTGGGATGTATGCGGTAACCTCGATGCTATTCGTCAGACGAACACGAGCTACCTTACGCAGTGCCGAGTTCGGCTTTTTCGGCGTAGACGTGTAAACACGCGTGCAAACACCACGTTTCTGCGGGCAATTCTTGAGTGCTGGTGCTTTGGACTTCTCCTGCATGCTCTTTCTGCTCTTACGAACTAACTGATTGATAGTAGGCATACATGCACCTCCTTCCTTCATATTGAGAATTTATTATTTATTAAAACCTCAAAGCAAGCTCTGAAGTTTTTAACAAATATACTAGAAACTTACTTCAGGACTGCCGCAGCTGCCGCACCGACTTCGATGCCGCAGGCCTGTCCCAACTCCTGCATCGTCTCTGCACGCCCTACCGGAACTTCACATTCCCTGCACAGCGTTTCCAGCGGCTCGATGACACGATCATCCGCATCGTCAGCGACGAATACGTTCTGGACATTCCCGCGCTTCACAGCTTTGGTAACCTGCTTGATACCAATCACCCGATTGGCATTTTTCAGTGTATCCAGTGTCATTGTTTTCACTCCCCTGTATCACTAAATCATGCTCTTGAATCAGGCACTTCTATATATTAGCACCAGCAAAAATGCTTGTCAACACTTTATTTATAAAGATTCACGTGCACACGCTACCTAGCGTATCATTTTGCTTTATTATTTTCAAAACCCATGATTTTGTCCATGTTTGATAGACAAAAATAATAGCAGAGACGGATTTTCCGTCTCTGCTACTCTCTCCCTGCCGTATACAGGATCTACTCTTGCTTATTTATTGTCAGCAATAACTTTTTTCGCTACCTCAACAACATGCTCAACCGTGAAGCCGAACTTCTTGAAGAGCTGCGGGCCAGGAGCCGAAGCGCCAAAGCCTTCCATGCAGACCGATGCACCATCAAGGCCTACATATTTGCCCCAGCCGAAGTCCGAAAGGGCCTCAACCGAAACACGGGCACGGACATTCTTCGGCAGGATGCTGGCTTTGTACTCAGCGCTCTGCTGCTCGAAGAGATCGATGCACGGCATCGAAACAACGCGGACATCGAGGCCTTCTTTAGCCAGCTCAGCCTGAGCATCTACAGCCAGCGAAACTTCCGAACCCGATGCCATCAGGATACCATCCATGTTCGCTGCATCCTTCGCCTCGGATACGACATATGCACCCTTGAGTGCTTCTTTGCTCGAGCCTGCCAGCTGCGGCAGATTCTGACGGGTAAGTACCAGCGCCGTCGGCGTCTTGTCAGCCGTGATGGCCAGGTACCAGCCAGCGGCTGTCTCCGTAGCATCTGCCGGGCGGAATACGTTGAGATTCGGCTGAGCCCGGAGCATGGAGAGCTGCTCGATCGGCTCATGAGTCGGGCCATCCTCGCCAACGCCGATGCTGTCGTGCGTCAGGACGTAAGTGACCGGGATATGCATCAGCGAAGCCAGACGCATCATCGGCTTCGTGTAGTCGCTGAATACGAAGAACGTAGCGACATACGTGCGCAGGCCACCATGCAGCGTGATGCCATTGGCCATAGCTGCCATGGCAAGCTCACGGATACCGAAGTGGAGATTGCGGCCAGCATAGTTGTCCTTGCTGAAATCGCTCTCGCCATTCATCATCGTCTTGTTCGACGGTGCCAGGTCAGCACTGCCGCCGATGAGCTGCGGAACCATATCCTTGAGACGATTGATCATCGTGCCAGACAGATTGCGCGTTGCCTGAGCTTTGTCCTCATATGCCCAGAACTCTTCATTAGCAAGAAGAGCCTCAGCATCAACTGGTGCATGGAATTTCTCCCAGCGAGCCTTCTCTTCCGGGAACTTCGTGCAATACTCAGCAAAGAGCTTGTTCCACTTTGCCTCAGCCTCAGCGCCGCGTTTTGCCAGTTCCTGATAATGGTCATAAACATCCTGCGGGATGTTGAATGCCTTATCCGGCTCTGGCCAGCCAAGATTCTCCTTGAGAGCCTTGACGTTCTCCTCGCCGAGAGGTTCGCCATGAGCACTGGCTTTCCCCTGTTTTGCCGGGCAGCCATAACCGATCTGCGTCTTGACCGTGATGAAGGACGGATGCTCTTTATCGGCTTTCGCTGCTTCGATTGCCTTGCCGATGGCCTCAAGGTCATTGCCATCTTCGACCGTGATCGTCTGGAAACCGAAAGCTGCCATACGAGCCTGAACATTCTCCGTGAACGCGATGTCCGTATCGCCCTCGATCGAAATCTTATTCGAATCATAGAGTACGATCAGTTTGGACAGGCCAAGCGTACCAGCCAGCGAGAACGCCTCCGAAGAGATACCTTCCATCATGCAGCCGTCGCCGCCAAGCACGAACGTATAGTGATCGACAACGTCATAGCCCGGACGGTTGAACTCGGCAGCCAAGTGTGCCTCGGCCATAGCCATGCCCACAGCCATAGCCATGCCAGCGCCCAGCGGGCCAGTCGTTGCTTCTACACCAACCGTATGACCATATTCCGGATGTCCCGGGGTCAGCGAACCATCCTGACGGAACTGCTTCATGTCATCCATCGTCAGACCATAGCCGAAGAAATGGAGCAGCGAATACAGGAGCGAGGAACCATGACCACCCGAAAGGATGAAACGGTCGCGGTTAGCCCATTCCGGATTCTTGCCATTGTGGTTCATATGGTTGGCCCACAGTTCGTAAGCCATGGCAGCACTGCCCAGCGGCAGGCCCGGATGACCAGAATTGGCCTTCTGGATGGCATCTGCAGCTAATACACGAATGGCGTTGACACAAGTCGTATCGATGTTACTCAAAGTGTATCTCTCCTTATCACTCGAATGTTTTTTATCCACACACCATTCTACTAGATTCGAATGAAAAAGTACAGTATTTTACGCCATTTCCATTAATTACTTTTATGATATCAGAATAAAAACCATATGCTTTCGTTTGTAAACACTTCTGCCTTATGTCAGAAATTGCGCAGATCCGGGCGCAGTTCTTGTGCTTTCCCCATGTACACATGCTGGATCTCCGCCTGCTTGAGCTCCGAATCCACCAGCAGCAGCACACGGATGCAGCGCTCCATCGAATCATCGACCTCCGGTACCCGCGTGTCAAACAGAGGCACCTTGTCAAAACCTTCCATCTGGCGGGCGCCCGTCGAAGGGAAACCTGCTGTGATATCGCTGGTAGAGCTGAATATGCATGCACCGATATCTTCCGGCTTCACCTTGTTGCGACGCAGGATCTGGGACAACAGCATCTTCGCTGCCTGCCAGATCTCTTCTTTTTTGTTTTCTCCTACTGTGATTGCTCCACGTATTCCTCTCATATTGACAACCTCCTCTTCAGCGACCTTTGTGTATTTCCCAGATAATCCGGATGCTCAATATGAACGCAATCAAATACCCTACGAATCCCAACAGGGGGATTTCCATGATCTTCGGCGTCATCTGTGTCGTACATATCGTACTAGAGCCCAGCAGCAATGCCGCTACCAGCACTGCCAGGATAATCTTGTTTATCATCTGATCCAACTTGCGCAACGGTTCCTCTGAGCCGGTCACATCCAGATTCACCTTTGTCTGACCACTCATGGTCATCTTCAGGATGTCCGAGATCTGCTCCGGCAGCTGCGCGGATTTACGCAGCAGCATCATGCCCTCACGTTTCGCTTTCTCTACCTCGTCACGCCAATTGAAATTCTTTTTATAATCAACCGCCAGACTCTTGGCAAAGATCTCTACAAAACTTACCTTAGGACAGCAAAGCCGCATGACGCCTTCAATCGTCAGCACACCACGCGCAAACATCGACAACCCCTGCGGACAGCCGATATGGTGCACGCGCATGAGATTCATGATCTGACGCGTCAGCACCCCCATCTGCAACTCACTGAAATCAAGTGTGCTGTACTGTGACAGCATCGCATCGATATCCTGATAGAGCATCGTATGGTTGATCTTGCCGCGCACGAGCCCCAAAGCCAAAACAGCAGCTTTGAGCTCAAAGGCGTCGTGGGTAGCCAGCGCATAGACGGCCTTGCGGATTGCCGTACGGTCACGCCCCGAAAGGCGCCCGACCATCCCGAGGTCCAGCCAGACGATCCGGCCATTGCGGATCCAGATATTGCCTGGATGCGGATCAGCATGGAAAAAACCATCCTCGATGATCTGCTTGACATAGTTCTCGCCCAGGCGCCGTCCAAGCTGGTTCACATCGTAGCCACGGGACCGCAGCTGCTCGAAGTCATCGATCTGGATGCCCTCGACCGATTCCATCACCAAGATATGCTGCGTCGAAAGCTGCCGGTATACCTGCGGACAGGAAACATAGTCCACATCCCGGTTCAGATGCTCAAACTCAGCAATATGGTCCGCCTCGATGAAAAAATCCATCTCCTGCTTGGCGATGGTCCACATCTCGTCGAGGACCATGTTGAAGTCGATCACATCCTGCGAACGGCTCACCACCTTGAGGAGCGTTGCCGCCCGTTTCAGCAGGACGATATCCTTGCTCATGATTTCGTAGATGCCTGGCCGCTGGACCTTGACGACGACCTTCTCGCCAGTCGTCAGCACCGCCCGATGCACCTGGGCGATACTGGCCGAGCCCAAGGCCTCCTCGTCGATATACGAGAACACCTTGTCCCAGCGGCGATTATACTCGCGCTCGATGACCTCAAGGATAACAGCAAACGGCAGTGGTTTAGCCGAAGTCTGCAGCTTCATGAGTTCATCACAGTACTCTGGCGGCAGGAAATCCGGACGCATGCTCATGACCTGTCCGAGCTTGACAAAAGTCGGCCCCAGATCTTCCAATATCAAGCGCAGCTTGTCCGGCGTCACCCCCCGGACAACATCGCGCTTGCGCAGCACTGCCACCATTTCCCGCAGTCGCGCCGTGGCACCAGCATCATCTATTTTGTTTTGAAAGAAATCTCCCAGCACGGCGTCAGACTCCCTTCACCTGAAATCTGCTTATTTCTTGTACTTCTCAGCCAGCTGCTGCTTGACCGTCTCATTGGAAAGGAAGTCATCATACGTCGTGACACGATCTACGACACCATCCGGCGTGATATCGATGATACGGTTCGCAATGGTCTGCACGAACTCATGGTCATGGGAAACGAACAGCGCCGTGCCCTTGAAGGCAATCAGTCCATTATTGAGGGCTGTGATCGACTCAAGGTCGAGATGGTTGGTCGGCTCATCGAGCAGCAATACATTGGCACCCGACAGCATCATGCGCGACAGCATGCAGCGCACGCGCTCACCACCCGAGAGTACCGATGCCTTTTTGAGGCTTTCCTCACCGGAGAAGAGCATACGGCCCAGGAAGCCGCGTACGAACGTCTCATCCGGGTCCTTGGAATACTGGCGCAGCCAATCCACCAGGCTGAGGTCTACCCCATCGAAGTACTCGCTGTTATCCGATGGCAAGTACGCCTGCGACGTCGTGACGCCCCACTTGAACGTACCCTCATCCGGCTCTTCCTCGCCCATGAGGATCTTGAACAGCATCGTCTTGCCGATGCCATTCGGGCCGACAAAAGCAACCTTGTCGCCCTTCTTAAGCGTGAAGCTGACATTCTTGAGCACCTGCTCACCATCAACCGTCTTGGAGATGCCGTCGACCTGCAGCAGCTGGTCACCGGCCTCGCGGTCTGGCGTGAAAGCAATGTACGGATAGCGGCGAGACGAAGGCTTGATGTCCTCCACCTGGATCTTGTCGAGCAATTTCTTACGGCTCGTAGCCTGCTTGGATTTAGCCGCGTTCGCAGCAAAGCGGGCAATGAAGGCCTGCAATTCCTTGATTTTCTCCTCGGCCTTCTTGTTCTGCTCTTTCTGCAGCTGCAGAGCCAGCTGGCTCGACTGATACCAGAAGTCATAGTTGCCGGCATAGAGCTTGATCTCACCGAAGTCAACATCGCAGATATAGGTGCAGACCTGATTCAGGAAGTGACGGTCATGGGATACGACGATGACTGTATTCTCGAAATCAGCCAGGAAGTTTTCGAGCCAGTTGATGGACTCGACATCGAGATGGTTCGTCGGCTCGTCAAGCAGCAGGATGTCCGGATTGCCGAACAATGCCTGTGCCAGCAGGACGCGTACCTTCTCCGTCGGCGTGAGCTCAGACATCTTCATCGAATGCTCATTCTCCGGAATGCCAAGGCCATTGAGCAGGCGGGCTGCCTCCGACTCAGCATCCCAGCCGTTGAGCTCAGCGAACTCCGCCTCAAGCTCCGAAGCTTTCATGCCGTCTTCCTCACTGAAATCCGGCTTTGCATACAGAGCATCCTTTTCGTCCATGATTTCGACCAGACGCTTATGGCCCATGATTACGGTACGCAGTACCTCATACTCATCATAGGCATAGTGATCCTGTTTCAGCACAGCCAGACGCTCACCCGGCGTGATCTCGATATGACCGCCGGTCGGCTCGATATCACCGGCCAGCAGCTTCAAAAAGGTCGATTTGCCGGCACCATTCGCGCCGATGATGCCATAGCAGTTGCCCGGCGTGAATTTGAGGTTGACATCCTTATACAGGACGCGCTTGCCAAACTGAAGGCTCACATTGTTGGTTGTAATCATTTCGTCTTAAATTCCCTTCTCTATATAAATGAATAAACTATTACAGGATCGTTACTGGGCCAGCATCGCACGGAAGATGCTCATGATGCTCTGCCCATAGGTATAGCCAGGCACAGCCCAACGGCCATTGAGCTCTGGCCAGCTCTTGAGGGTGCGCTCACCATAGGAGGAACGCACCAGATTGTAGCGCGGGTCGACCACCGGCTCGTTCGGAAGCCGGGTCGAAGCGTAGGCCAGCAGATGCTGGATCTGTGCACGCACGCCCATCTGCGCCGAGTTGAAATACGCCCCCTTGACCTGGCTGCTCGTCGTCCCCAGGCCACAGTAGTTGTTCTGATCCGACGTCACCGTGCCACCATAGCGAAAAAAGCCTGTCTCTTTGAGGGCCTGCGCAAAAGCGACATCCGGACGGATGCCTTCCCGGGCGCCTTCCTCGTAATAATACGAGACCAGCTGCTGCGGCGTGACCGAGATATCTGGGTTGGGATTGACACTCAGCAGATAGTCCACGCACTGCTGCTGGCTGGCCAGCGCGGTACCTATGATTGAGTCATCATAGGCAGACACCGTCTGCGGTATAGCTGCTTCTTTTTTTGCCTCTTCTTCATGTTGTTTTAGAATCGCAT
Organism: Pseudoselenomonas caprae; assembly: GCF_008271345.1. Taxonomy (NCBI): domain Bacteria; kingdom Bacillati; phylum Bacillota; class Negativicutes; order Selenomonadales; family Selenomonadaceae; genus Pseudoselenomonas; species Pseudoselenomonas caprae. Next base: position 54,234 of record NZ_VTOZ01000003.1, on the reverse strand, counting down.
CGATGCGCTCCTGAAACGACAACTCCTGCGTGACATTGCGGGCAACTGCCTGGCTGCTGCCGCTGTTCACCGTGCGCTCCGTAGCCACTCTGGTTGCTGGCAGGGAAGCATCGCTCACATGACGTGCCGCCTGGCCGGACGCAGGCAGTGCCAGCGTCAGCAGCCCCACCAGCGTCCCCGCAGCAATAACTCTCGGATAACGATTAAATTCCACGAAAAAGTACACTCCTTAAATCATTCGAATCATTCATCTTACATCTCTTCATCAGATAGCCGCATAAGCAAGATACACGGCAAACACCGCTGCCAGTCCCCATGAAGCCAGCGGAACGACGCGCCAGCCCCTCTCACAAACCCGAAGCACACACCAGCTGATGAATGCGGCCCCCAGGCCAGCTGTGATATTATTTGCCAGCGGCATCAAAAGCAGCAGGCAGACAGCTGCGCCCAGCGCGGAGAAATCCCATGCCAGCGGCCGCTGCTGCAAGCTTTGTACCGTCTGCTGCAACAGCAGCAGCCCTGTCCCCACGAGCACCGGCACAACCATGACAGGAAAATCTGCCATCGCTGCCAAAAGCGGCTCACAGAACAACGCTGCCAGGAACAGCAGTGCCGCACTCCAAGCTGCCAGCCTTCCTGCCCGCGCCACAGTCCCTGCTGCGGATAGCGGCGAGACGACCAGTGGCAGGCAGCCAGCCAGCGCCCCCACGGCGCTCAAAGCAAAAGTCATGGGTAGCAGGCGGCAGCGGCCATCTGCGGGCGGCACCAGCGCCTCGATTGCCAGCCAGTTCATACTGGCCAGCACGATGAGAAGCGTCACCCCCGCAGCCAGCATATGCCCTAAGGCAGTCTCACTTCCTGGCAGCAGCGTCAGCTGCCCAGCCGCCTGATCCCAGCCGGCTGGCTGCATGAACGGCGCGGCGGGAACAACCCAGAAGCCTTCTGCCAAGGCCACAACCGCCGTGACAACCATGCCCCAAAACAGGGCCCCACGCAGCTTCAGTGCCACCATGACCATCGTCACCATGATGCCCGTCAGGCCCAGATAAGCCAGCGGATCCTGGAAGTTCCCCAGCATCGTGACTGACCAAGCCGAGCGCACAATGATGCGCCCCTGTGTCAGCCCTGCCAGGATGAGCATCACCCCCAACCCCGCAGGCAAAAGCCGCCGGACCTCCTGCGGCACGGCATCTGCAAACCATCGCCGCAACGGACTGAGGCAAAGCAACAGGCCGGTGACGGCTGCTGCCAGGCAGGCCCCCAAGAGCTGCTGCCAGCTCAGGCCCTGCGAAATCCCCACCAGATAGACCAAATACGTACTGACCGCTATGGAGGGCAGCAGCATCAATGGCTGCCGCAGCCACCCCATCAGCAGGGATGCTGCTATGGCCATCACAGCATAGGCTGTATAGGCACCGGCAAAGTCCATGCCCAGCTGGAAGAGCAGCGACGGCACAACGATGAAACCGGCCAACGCTGAGCCGGCCATAGCCAGCCCTGCCTGTACCTCTGCACCAATATACTGCCTGCCTGTTCTTGCTGTCATGAACCTTCACCTTTCCCATAGTATAACAATTCTATTTTAGCACAGGCAAATCAAAAATGACAGTTTCCTCAGTTTATTTTCAGCTGACAAGTCATTTTTAATGATATAATAGAGTCGATTCACGGCTACAGGAGGTAATTTTTCTTGCAAATTCGAAAGTCTATGGGCATGGTAAAAGCTGGTGCCGCGCTGGCCATCTTCCTGCTCTTTGTCATCATCCACTTGATAAATCCGGCATTCCTGCCGCATATGTTTGGCTTGCTGGCTCGTGGCGATATCTTGGAAACCGCTGATTACATCGCCTCCTTCGGGCCTTGGGCCGTTCTCTTCAGCTTCCTGCTGACGCTCTTCGTCAACGCGCTCGGCTTTCCGCCAGCCATCATTTTCTCGACGGCCAATACGCTGATCTTCGGCATCTTCTGGGGCATTGTCCTGTCAGTCGTCGCTGAGACTGTCGGCGTTGCCATCAGTTTCATCCTGCTGCGCTTCTTCTTCCGCGACGCAGCCGAGAAGATCATCAGCAAGAACAAAACCCTTTCCAACCTCGACAAGTACAGCGGCAAGCGCGGCTTTGTCGTCATGCTCATCGCCCGCATGGTACCATATTTCCCTTCCGTCATGCTCAACGCCATCGGTGCGCTTTCGGCCATGAGCTTCCGCGACTATGTCATCGCCTCGCTTGTCGGCAAATTCCCTTCCACCGGCATCGAGGCCATCATCGGACACGATGCGCTTACCCATCAGGAAGATCCCACACGCATGATCCTTGTCATCCTCTTTGCCATCATCCTGATCGCCGGTGCCTGGTGGTATGAACGCAGCGCCGCCCGCAAAGCGGCCGCCGAGGAACACAGGAGATGAACATCATGGACATCACTCGCCGGAAATTCCTGAAATACTGCGGGCAGGCTGCCATCCTGCTGGGACTCGAAGCCTGGCTGCAAAAAGCTGCCGCAGCGGCCGATGGTACGGTGCCGCTGAAATTCCTGCGGCACATCATCACAGCCGATGCGGCATCATCCCGCACCATCATGTGGCAGGCCAACGCCAACCTGAGCGGCTGCGCACTCGAATACCGGCCGGCCGGCCAGATACGCGCCACAAAGCAAGTGGCCGCCTCTACCACCTCGCTCTTCGAAGACAAGCTGGCTGTTTTCTTCAGTTCTGTCACACTGACAGAACTGGCCCCGGATACCAGCTACGAATACCGCATCATCCAAGGCGAGCGCGCCACACGCTGGCATCAGTTCAAGACAGAGCCAGCAAATCGCACCGAAGTTTCTGCGCTGATCTTCTGCGACTCGCAATGCAGTGGCAGCTATGATATATGGCAGCAGACATTCCAGACAGCCTGGCAGCGTCATCCCGAGAGCCAATTCGCTGCCATCGTCGGTGACCTTACCGACAACGGCCAATCCGACTGGCACTGGGACAACTTCTTCGCTGCCATGGGTACCATCCCCGAGCAGCATCCACTCGTCCCCGTCATGGGAAACCACGAATGCTACGGGCTTGACTGGAAATTCTGCCTGCCCCGCCGCTATCTTGCTTCTTTCGCTTTGCCAACCAACAACAGCGCCAAGTTCCAAGGCAGCTTTTACACCTTCGACTATGGCCCCGTACACTTCATCGTCCTCAATACGCAGGAACTCGAACTGCACGAGCTGCTGCCCGGTCTGCTCGAACGCCAGCTGCATTGGCTCAAGCAGGATACCAACAGGCGCCATCAGCCTTGGCAGGTCGTCCTCATGCACAAGGACATCCTGGCCTACGACGAATACCAGCTCGGCACCCAACAAAAAGGCGGCATCAGTGACATCGGCCATGCATTCATGCCGGTATTCGACGAGCTCGGCATCGACCTTGTCCTGACCGGTCACATGCACACCTACCGCAGCCGTGGCCATATAAAGGACCTGCAGCCAGCGGACGATGGCCCCTTCTACGTTCTGAGTGGTCCCGCAGGCAACCGTTACTACCCGGTGCCAGACGACAGGACCTATGACCGCAGTGCTATCTATCAGCCAACACCGCCTCATTATCTGCGCTTGCACGCCACCGCCCAAGAGCTCACCTTGACAGGCTGCACGACAGACGGCGAACATATCGAGACCATAACACTCACCAAGTAAGCAAAAGGCTGGCAGTAAACAACTGCCAGCCTTTTGTTGTCGCCGGAACTACGAAGGGGTCAATAGTTCTCAGCGTGAATCTCGAAATAGCTCTTCGGATGCGCACATACCGGGCAAAGCTCTGGTGCCTTGGTACCGACCACGATATGGCCGCAGTTGCGGCACTCCCATACTTTGACTTCACTGCGCTGGAAGACTTCCTGCATCTCGATGTTCTTCAGCAGGGCACGATAGCGTTCCTCATGATGCTTCTCGATTTCAGCTACCATGCGGAATTTCGCCGCCAGCTCCTTGAAGCCTTCTTCCTCGGCAGTCTTGGCAAAACCTGCATACATATCCGTCCACTCATAGTTCTCGCCATCAGCAGCATCCTTCAGATTCGTCTCCGTGTCTGGCATCCCATCATGGAGTTCTTTGAACCACATCTTCGCATGTTCTTTTTCGTTGTCCGCTGTCTTCAAGAACAGTGCCGCAATCTGCTCAAAGCCATCCTTCTTGGCGCGCGATGCATAATACGTGTACTTGTTGCGTGCCTGGCTTTCCCCGGCAAAGGCCGCCTCTAAGTTCTTCTCAGTCTGGGTCCCTGCGTATTTGCTCATAGTCATACCTCCTGGAATATAAAACACATCACAATATGATAAAGATCCCTGCCCGAAGCCGCCTGGCAACAACCACTTCGGGCAGGCATACCTTATACCTTGAATTTCTGCACTTCATCCTGCAGCATGCCAGCCATCTTGGCCAGCTGAGAGCTGTTGGTATTCATCTCATGTACCGAAGCTGACTGTTCCTCGGTTGCCGCTGATACCGTCTCGGAATTGGCCACCACGCTGCGGCTCATTCCCTCGATATCCCGGATGGCAGTCTGGCAAGCCTCAGCACTATCCGTAGCTTCCTTCGATGCACTGGCAATCTGCTGGGAACGGTTGGCGATCTTCTCTACCAGCTCCACGATGCCACTGAACTCACGGCCCGTCTCCTCGACACTCTCCTTCGCAGTAGCCAGGTTGTCCGTGCCCTCATGCATGCTGGTGACAGCCCGTTGCGTCTCCTGCTGGATCTGCCCGATAAGGCTTGCGATCTGGCTGGCAGCCTCCTCCGACTGTGCGGCCAGCTTGCGGATCTCATCTGCTACCACCGCAAAGCCACGGCCGGCATCACCGGCGCGGGCTGCCTCGATAGCAGCGTTGAGCGCCAGCAGGTTCGTCTGCTCAGCAATGCCCGAAATCGTATCGGTGATACGCCCGATCGTATCCGACCGCTCGCCAAGGCTGTTGACCACCTTGGCCGACTCGCCGACCACTTCACTCAAGCGGGCCATATCCCTGACCGTACGGGTGACGACCTGATTGCCGTTCTGTGCCTTTTCGGTTGCCTGCTGCGTCTCTACTGCAGCCCGGCGCGCATTATGTGCCATGCCGCCGATGCGCTCCAGGAGCGTCTCCATCGACTGCGAAGCCTCATCGACTGCCATGAGCTGCTTGTTGGTAGCTCCGGCTACATCCGTGATCGAGTCAGCTACCTGCTGACTGGCCGACGCCGACTGCGCGGTCATCTCATTGAGCTGGGCAGCATCACTAGCCACCTGTTCAGCCGATTCGCGGATTGCCCCCATCAGCTGGCGCATATTGCCGCCCAGCACTCTGAGGATATCGATCATCTGGCCAATCTCATCTTCGCGGTCAACATATTCCTGCTTGACCGGCTCCTGCCGGTAATCGCCCTGGGCGAATTTCTGCAGACGCCCTGTCACGAAACTGATGGGATCACCGAAGCTCTGCGCAATCTTGACACCCAGCATCGCCATGATCAAGGAGACCACTACGATGATGATCGACGAGATGAGGACCTTATGGTAGAGCTTCTCCTGCATCTCCTTGGTATACTTGGCAGCTTCCGCATCGATATAGTCAATCCAGGAACCTGTTCCTACAATCCACTGGTACGGTTTGAACTCCAGCACATAGTTGCGCTTGGGCAGGGACTCTTTCTCTCCCGGTTTCGGATAGGAGAAATCCACAAAACCGCCACCCTCATTCTGGGCTACCTTGAACATATCTTCCATATAAGGAACGCCATTGGGATCCTTGTCATTCCGGCGCATGCGTCCCTCAGATTCCTTGGATGCCGCATGGGCTACACAAATGCCTGTATTCTTCTCATCGGCAAAGAAATAGCCCTTTCCCTCATCATAACGCACGGAGCGGATGACATCGAGAGCCAGGCTCTTGGCCTGCTCCTCGGTCAGTTCCCCCGATTGCTGCCGCGCATAGATGCCATTGAGCGACGAGACTACGCCCTCCGTCTGGAGCCGCAGTTCCCGGTCATAATGCTCGGCCAATTCCTGCCGGTATTCAGCCACCAGCTTATCGTTATCCGCAATGGTCGTATAGATGAAATAACCACCTACAGCAAGTGTCGCTACCACACTGACCGCTGCGAACAAGGCGGTCAGTTTGCCGCGCACAGACTTCATGAAAAACATATACTCTCCCTCCCTAGTCCCTATCGTTCGAATATTCCGTCTTACCTGCTTAATTCTACTTTGCTGAAAAGATTCCTGCTCCGCGCACACAAAAAAACTGACAGAAATACTCTGTCAGCCAAAAACTTCTTTTTTATTGTCCTATCCTCAGCAGGAACTATCTCCCAGCAAGGGATGCTTGGCCGGGCGCAGGCTGCGCACACGGACCAGCCGCAGAGCCTCCTGCATATCGACATCCGCGCGGCTGCCCTCAGACTCATAGACACAGATAGGCTGTGCCATGCCAACCTCACTGCCGGGCATATACACATATTCCTGATTCACCGTGTCTCCGAATATCACACCGGCTTTCAGCTTCGACTCGACCATCATAGGGCAGCTTCCTCTCAAAACATATCTTTCTTCCACAAAGCATAAGCACCCGAGATGCTGATGCCAAAGGCAATGATCATGACATACAAGAACCCATGGCCATCGTCGGCAAAAGGCACTGGCACATTCATGCCAAAGAAGCTCGAAACGACAGTCGGGATAGCGATGATGATTGTCATTGCCGCTAAGAACTTCATCACGAGGTTCTGATTATTCGCAATGATGGATGTGAACGTATCGGCCATGCGTGCCAAGATCTTGCTATACATCTCCACCATTTCCTTGGCCTGCTTGTTCTCGATGATGACATCCTCCAGCAGATCCTCGTCCTCATCATATGCCTTGAGGATCGGCGTGAGCTGCGGATTGTTGCGCATGCGCAGCAGCTTGTCGAGCACCGCACCATTCGAGCGGATAGCCGCATTAAAATACGTCAAGCCCTTCTGCAGCTCAAGCAAGCGCAGGATCTCGCTGTTCTTCATATCATGGCGCAGCTGGTTCTCAATATCATCGGACAGCTTGCTGATCTGACGTAGATAGCGCAGATAGAACGTCATGGACTTATACAGAATCTGGAACAGGAAGCGCGTCTTCTTATAAGTACGGAACAGTTTCGCCGTGCGCTCGTTGAACTCGGCCATGACTGGCGTTTCCTCGAGGCAGACGGTGATGATGTACTCCTCCGTGACGATGATAGCCAGCGGCAGGGCATCATAACTGTCCTGCCCGCGGCAGACTGCAACGTTGGTCAGGACCATGACCGAGTCGTCCTCGATATCCGTATGCGAACGCTCCTCATCATCGAGTGCGGAACGCAGAAAGTCCGGATCGACTTCGGTCAGATTGCTGACCACCTTCAGCTCATAAGGCGTCGGATCGACGATATTGATCCAGGCACCCTTTTCCAGCGTCTTCAAGGTGAGCTCCTGCAAAGGGCCGCTCTCCAGCGATTTGTAAATCTGAAGCATGGCTGAATGTCTCCTTTCTTCATGAGGAAACAGCACCATCGCCAGCCAGCTTCATCGCAGCGGGCAGGAAAATGGCGCACCTTCCCCAATGGTATTGAACTTGCATCGTTTAGGGTCTGCCGTTCCAGGGTGATCGTCCATTTTCCTCACCAGCCTTTCTTTCATAGTCAACGGGAATCTGCCTGAAAAATTCCCGCCCTTCATTATATGCCTTTTCCCCGCTTTTTGTCTACCAGAAATTCCCTGCAGCGGCTTCTTTTTTCCTTGACAAACACATACTACCTAACTATAATATATAGCACAATAGAATAATGCTCTCAGGAGCACATATTACGTGGGGATGTAATGGTCTCGACGGGGATATATGCTCTGTGGATAGCGAGCCGGGGGGTCATCAACCCGTCAGTAAGGTGAAAACTTTTATTTAAATATAAAAGCTAACGAAGATTACGCTTTAGCCGCTTAAGGCTAACCCCTGTCCGTCCTTCTCCCGCGAGGATGGATAAGGGGCAAACAGCGGGATACCTAAGTGCCAATTCTCGGAGGCATTTACGGGAACTCTCATCGAGATCGGAATGATGCCGTTTGTTTGTGGATGGCTGATTTCTTAAATCTAACCACAAACTGCGCTCGGAGAGATCCATGGATCAGTATTTTCGGACAGGAGTTCGATTCTCCTCATCTCCACCAAAAGAAGTTACAGGCGCTGACAAGTCAACTTGACTGGTCAGCGCCTTTTGACAATAAAAAACGGCGCCACATTCGGTACTACCCGAATGTGGCGTCGTTTTTACCTTAGACGATTTTTGTGAACATATATACTGCCCGGATCTGATCTGGCATGACACCAAGATTCTGCACAGCCGACAAGATGCCGGCAGACAGAACGGTGCGGCCAGCCTTTTTGCTGTCATCGGTCAGTACTTTTCGCGAATCCTCATCCTGCGGATAGATTGCCACAATGCCATTGCCGTAGCTGACATCATAACTGCCCTCACGGCTTTGGTACATGAAGTCATACTTGCTGGTTGACTCCCGGCGTATCTCCGTAGGTTCTGGAATCGTGACCTTCTGGGCTGACGGCATGATGGTCAGCTTGTCCGAAGCATAATTGATGATGTAAATGCCATCGAGCTTCTTCGCCGCACCATCCGTATACAGCACCGGGATTGCGCCCGGCGTCTCACTCTGCCCGCCGTGTTCCATATAACCAGCCACACGGATCTCCTCACCTTCCAACGGCCCGGCATCAGCCTGCAGCGTCAAGCCAAACGAACCATCCGGATTGGACTGGAACGATGACGCGGCTGGCTTGTCCCCGCCAGTCTTGATGACCACCGTATCCGGCTGAGCCATCGTCCCCTTCGTATTGACCGGCACGTCAATAGCTGGCGCGGCCGTGTCAATGCTTGGAATATGCTCTCCCGTCGCAACGTTGCCTGGACTTACTGCTGGCACAGGTTGCCTCGTTCCCTGTGGCGAATCCACCTCCGTATCAACCGGTTCCGTCAAGCGCGGCGTAATAACCGTTGTACTGGTTTCTACACCAATGTGCTCCGGTGAGCCAGGGCGCAAGCCACCAAGCGTGATTGTCAGGTCACCTGGCGCATATACAAAGCGATAGTTGTCTACGCTTGTTCCTTGGAATTTCCAATCCTTATTGGCGTGAATGACGCCTGCATAGCTTCCCTGTTCCGTTGCCGGTGTGATGCCTGCATCATAGTACAGCGTGACATCCGCCAGCGCATCGCCAAACAACAGGCCTCGCGTCGTGCGGCTGTCGCCGCGCTCTACTGTGTACGCTTTGACCACGGGATTCTCCTCCCCGTAGCTGCGGGAAGCTGAACCAGCTGTGATGCATACTTCGCGTGGCGTGATCGTCAATCTGCCAGGATCCGCCGTTACATGATAGTCCGTACTCCAGCTCTTGCTGTCCTTTGACAAGCTTGCCTCCTTGACCTGCATGGAGTAGTCGCCGACGTTTGCTTTATCATCAGCTGCCGAGGTTATCGAAAAGTCCGCAAAGGAATCCCCGACCAGCAGGCCATCATAGCCTGCTTCATCAACGGCATGGCCAGTCACTTTGACTACGTCATTGGGCTGGCCAAAGACGCGTGAACCATTCTCCACCTTGACCTTGACCTGGCGCGGCGTGATTGTCAGATTACCATCTTCATAGGCAAACTCATAATTCTTCGCCGTAAGGTCACTGCCCTGGATACCGATTGCATAGCTGCCAGCATGCACAGCCCCTTGGGCATTTTCCTGCCCTGTGTCCGCAGTCTTGCCGTAGCTGATTGCACCGGACTTACCGGCAATATTGGTGATATCCTGGTCAGGCAGGAAGCCCTCATAGGTAACACCATTGCCGCCAGTATAGGAAGTTCCATCGTATTTGCGGCTATCATCCACCGCCTTTACTACAACCTGCTTCTTGTGAATGACAAGATTGCCATCCTTATAGATGATGTGGTAATTCTGGGCCTTTCCTGGCGTGATGGTTCCGCCCGCTGCTTTTATAGTGCCCGCATAAGTGCCGGCATCGGTCAGCGCGTCGATTCCCGTCACATCCTTGCTGATGGTAACAGCCGTAAGCGTATCGCCGTTTACCAGGCCGGTATGCTCGTCTGCCGTATCAATGGCTGCGCCGACCGTATAGCCAGCACGGCCAACCGGTTCAAGCTGGTCGTTACCCTGTCCATAGACGCGTTCATAATCTGCCGCCGTGACAATGACATCACGCGGCGTAACTTTTAAGACACCATCCGATTGCGTGATGTCGTAGTTTTTGGTGACATCTTCGCCATTTTCATCCAATATGGTCACTTTATTGACCGTTACGGCTGTGGTCTCACCGACATTCTGGTACTTCTGCCCCGCCGTCTGGATATCCAGCCGCGACTGCTGGCCATCAGCCAGGCTGCCGCCGGTTACGGTCCCGGCCACCGACGACGGATCGTCGGTACCGTAGACTTTCTGCACATCGCCAGCGCTCACTGCCAGCTTGCGCTTGTCAATGGTAAGTGTACCATCCTGATAGACGAATACATAGTTGCCATTGGATGTAAGGTCGCTGTCCTGAATGCCAATGGCATAACTGCCAGCATCTTTGGCACCTTCGGCCGACGTTTTGCCAGACTGTGCCGTACCATAGCGGATGCTGCCGCCCGTAATGATGCCTTTCTTGAATCCCCCTTCCGCATTTTTGTCTTCTGTATAGATATTTTCATAGGTCACCTGACCGTTGCCATTCTCATTGCTGGTATATGCCTTACCATCATATGTCTTCGTATCATTGGCAGCGGTTACCGTTACGGTACGCGGTGTAATCTTGAAATCAATATTGACCGTAGCGTTGAGGTTATTGTCTCCCACGTATTCGATCTGACGGTTCTTCCCGGCAATGCCGCCTTCCTTGGCGTTGCCATAAATGGCCCCAGCGGCCGGCCCGCCTGCTGTATTCACAGCTGTTGCCGGTGTCAATTTATCATCCCACTTATAGGATTTATCCGGATTGTTGCGCAGATCTTCCAGCAGCTTAGCATACTTTGCCTGCTCCGTTGCCGTGCCCTTATGCTCCTTATCGGCATTTTCCGCCTTGAACGCATCGCCAGTGATGAAATTCGCATTTCCGTCGCCGTAAACGCGTTCCGATGTCACATTGACGACCAGCGGCTTCGTATAAGCAATGACATTCTTATCCCAACCATAGTCCTTGCCCGTCGGGTTCTTGACCTCTTTATCATCCTGCGTATTGTAGCGGATGCCATCAGGCACAAGTGTCCCTGGATTATCACCTTCCGGACTATCCGTATGGATAATCCAGCGCTGCGAATCCGGCGTCTTTATCACTTGACTGCCCGGATTGGTATTTTCATTGATGAAATGACCTTTGCCTGCGTCAATTGTCACGCCGCCGGACGTAGACTCCAGGCTGCCGGACGAGTCAATCTTGATGCTTCCATCCGTCTGGACCGTAATCGTCTCACCCTGGATATGTCCCGTAATGGTAGTCGTTCCTGTTGTCTTGCTGCTTGTTGACGTGTTGTTCTTGATGTCAATCTTCTTACCCGTCACATCGCCGATTTCTTGGATGTGGTTTTCGGAATTCGTCAAGTCCACGTTGCCACCAGCGGCAATCGTCACTTTATCTGCCACGAGGCCGCCACCATTTTCCTGCTGGGTGACATCGCCCTGGTTCGTGATATTTACCACGCTCGGCTTCGTACCATCGGCTTTCGGCACTTCAAAACCATTGACAGAAATATTTCCCGTGTGATCCTCGCCACCAAAGTTGATTTCATTGAAGCCATGGAAGATCGAGGTTTCCGTGGTCGTATCGGTATCGAACCATTCCTTATCGATATCGAGGCCAGGCGTGCCCGTCTTGCCGATATGGATTTCTTGCTCCTTATCAAACGTATCGAGCGTCAGCTTGCCACCCTGGGTGGTCTTGATGCTGTTTCTTCCCTGGCTCGTATCATTCGTCAGGCTGTTCGTCGTGATGTTGACATTACCCGTAGTCGTTTCGATATCGGCCCCGGAAAGGACGACATTCTGGCTGCGGATGTTGTAATCTTTCTCGCCAAAGGACATCTTGCCGCTGATTTTCACCGCCGCATTGGAATTCTTATACCCTTGGATGACATTGACCGTATCTTCGAAGGTGATGCTGCCAGACTGCTCATAGCTGCCCTTACCGGCACCGCGGCCGATATTGATGGCATCAAAGCCCTTGGCGAAGATACGCGTTGTCGAGGACGCGTCAAAATATGACGAGTCAAGATAGAGCGCATCTACCGCAATCTGGCCGTTAAATGTACCGACTTTGATGCTGCGATTCTCATCCAGCGTCTTGATGTTGAGCTGACCGCCTTTCACAGTGCCCTGCGTGCCGGTCATGATGGTTCCCGTCGAAGAATTGCTGGCCAGTTCGACTTCATCAGCCGTAATGCTTATATCACCGCTTTCGGTCTCGATGGTACTCGTGCCGTTCATCTTGAACTTTTGCGCCATGAACTCGATGCCATCGGTACCAGCCAAATGGATATGCGTCTTGCCGCTGATGGTCGTCGTCTTGGATTTCGTTACCGCTTCTTCAAAACCAGAGCGCACTGTCGTGGGATCGAGGAAATGCAGGTCCGTCGAAGAGTCGATATTGGCATCGCCATAGCCGCCGCCCAGATAGATATGACTGAACCCATCCGCTATGGCCGGATTCTTATCGTGGCCGACAAACCATTCCGACTTGATATTGAGGGCACCGGCGCCATGATCCTTGATGGCATTATCGCCGATATTCAAGGCGACGCCTTCCGTCTTCTGCGCAATCGTCAGCTTGCCCTTGCCCAACAACTTGGCATCGCCAGCGATATCGAACTGGTCTGTTGTGAGCTCGATGTCGCCACTAGTTGCCGCGATTCCCTTGACGCCATTTACTTCGCCGGCCGTCAGCTGCTTGCCTGCGGTTTCTTCCAGCGACAGGCTCCTTACATTGGCCGCGACCGTACCGATGATATTGTCGCCCGTAAGCTTCACGTCACCACCAACAAAGGCAACATGCGCCGCCTGCAGACCACTGCCGGTAATCTTGCCCTCCGCGCTGGTAGTCAGCGTAGTCGGCTTCGCCAGTGTACCACCGCTGACCGTGATGCTTTGCTGTGTGTCGTTGCCGATGGCAAACGCACTGAACGTGTCTGCAAAGGCCCCCGTGCCATTGAGCAGCGCATCATAGAGATTCAAGCCACCAGCCTGAGCGTCTTTGGTAATATGGATAGCCGTCGTGCCATCATAAGTCGACAGTCCGAGCGTTCCCGTTCCGCGGATGGTATTGCCAGCTGTGCCCGTAAGCTTACTCAAATCATTCGTATAGATGTTGAGCTGGCTAGCTCCGGCAGGGCCACTTTGGGCCTCAAAACTGCCGCCAGCCGCATTGCGGATGCTGCCAGCTTTGAGCGTCACCGCCTGGCCAGCCGCCACGCTGTTTTTGCCTTGGAAGACGATGGCCCCGCTGCTGCCATTCTGCAGCGTCAAGCTATTTTTAAAAGCAACGCTATCAATCGTCAGGGTACCAGTTCCCTTTTCATTGCCCAGCGAAAGCTCCGTAAAGCCAGCCCCAAAGACACCGCCATTGATATCTGCAGCCGTGACATGCAAGCCATTTTCCGCCGTAGTCAGTTCGTTTTCCACAAACATCTTCGCCGCAGCGCTTTTCGTAGCCAGCGTCAATTTGCCTTTGCCCTCGATATTGGTCACGCTGTCAGCGCGATCCACCGTCAGCTTGTCCGTTTGCAAGGTAAAGCTGCCAGCACCGCCATCGATCTTGGCGCCCTTGCCCAATTCGAGCGCATCAGCTGTCAGCGTAACGCTGCCCTTGCCTGCAGCTGCGCCTGCCATCTCAGCCTTGGCTTCGATTTTGGCACCAGCAGCCAGCTTGATTTCCTTTGCCGCAGCATGGACAACCGTATTGGCGCCATTGATGGTAAGCGTCTTGCCCGCTGCCACGTCAATCGTACCAGCAGCACTATTCAGCGTAAGCTCCGTCGCCGCCGCAGGATCTGCGCTTCCCAGCGTAACATCCTCGACAACATGGATGCCTTTGGCTCCAGCAATCTTAACCGATTTATCGATACCGCCTGCATAAAGATAGACATTCTCCTTCGTCGTGATGCCAAAATCGCTGAAACCTGTCAGGTTGGAATTGACCGTACCATAGCCGATTTTATACCCATTGTCTTCAGCTGCTGGCATGGCAAAATCCGTACCGCCCAGATAGATATTCTTTCCTTCCGGCGTCGTGATATTGAGCTTGCCCGAACCATTGATAACACCTTCGCCCAAATCCAGGCTGTCCGTCAGATTGAGATTGAGGTTGTGATTCTTGATATCGGTCGTGCTGTCCTTATCCAGCTGCAATCCCGTCGCATGAACCGTCAAATCGCCGCCCACGATATTGCTGTCGGCAAATTCGACTTGATTCTCCGTGCGCACCGTCGTCTTCGAGCTGAAATTCGTATGCTTGATGATGACCTTGCCCTTTTGCGAACTGCCATCCTGCTCATCGGTCCGGCGGCCAATGATAAGCTCGCCATAGGAATTGCTGAATGCGCCCTTGGCAAACGAGTCGCTGGTGATATTCATAGCACCCGCATGCTCCTCGGTGTCAATGGCAATCGTCTTCTCCGCCGTAGTCGTATAGAGCTGCACCTTGCCGCTCGTCGTCACCTTGCCTGTGCTCGTCCCTTTGGCAATCGAATCCGCGGAAATCGTGATATTGGCACTGCCGGCATCGATCGTCCCCATGGTCAGCTTTTTATCGGCATCCATGGTAATCTTGACACTGCCGCCTTTGGTGGTGATTCCTTCTTTCTTCACTACCTTCTCAGCATTGCGGTCTTCCACCTGGCCAATGGTCATATCTGCGCTGCTGTTTACCGCCAGCGCACCGGAAACGTCAGCAGCCAGGTTCTGGATTTCATTGCCTGCTCCCGTAAGGTCGGCCTTGCCGCCCTGCAGCAGCAGGGATTCGGCCTTGATGCTGCCGCCATTTTCCTGAATGCCTTCTTTTGCCGCCAGCACCAGCGAGTTTGCTTTGACCGTTCCGGTAACCGTCGCCGTGCTGCCGGATTTTACCGTCAGATAAGCCGGTGGCTTAGTAATATCCGCCAGCGTTACAGCACCGCCGCTTTCCGTGCCAATAATGATATTTTTAAACGTATCGCCTATCTTTTGGAGGCTCTCATCGGTTATGTAGCTCGAGGCATCATTGCCGCCAATCGTATAGGCATCTGTACTTCTGCGCGAAAAAGACAAAGTGCCCGTATTCTGCGCTGAAAACGCGCCCGCCAGCGTCAGCTTATCTGCCTGGATAGCGATATCTGCTGCCCCGGCTTCCAGCACACTGCCATTTTCCAGCTGAAAGCCATCCGCGCCCTCGGCTGTAAAGGCCATGTCTTTGCCATTCGACGATAGCTGGCCCGCAACTGTTATGGAGCTGCCGGAGGTAAAGGATACCGCATCTTTTACGTTAAGCGTGCCGATACGGATAGCACCAGTATCCTTGCTGCCAAACTGAATGCCCGAAAAACCTTCGGCGGCAAACCCGACGCCTGCTAATTTCACATCGCCAGTATCAACCCCCACACCGAAGCTCTTGCCGGGCGTCAAGGTATCAATCGTAAGTTTCCCCTTGCCCTGGATGGAATCATCCGCCAGGTCAAAGGAATCTGCTTTGAGCGTAATATCACCCGCATCGGAATGAATAGCGCCCGCTACCGAAGTCAAAATCCCGCTGGATTTAATAGAAATATCCTTCGCAGCCGTCAGCTTCATATCCTCAGCGCCCAAAGTCATATGCTTCGTCTGGCTCGTACTGGTATTGGTAATGTCAAAGCTATTGGCCTTGCCCGTAAGGAGCGCGACATCTGTGCTTAATCGGACATCGCCTGGCGTTTCCACATCAAGTACCTCTGCGGTGACCTTGCCAGCCGCTGTGCCTGTGATTTTGTCACTTGCCTTCAGCGAAATATTCTTATCCGACGTAAGCGCTGCCCCGACGGTAATCGAACCGCCATACAAGGTCAAGTCGCCTGTCGTGCTGACCGCACTGCCGACCTGAATCATCCCCGCATTGTCAGCTGCACCGATCTGCGTCGCCGCAAAGCCGCCCCCTAGCACAGCATCCGTTATATTGAGCCCGGCACCGCTGCCAAGCGAAATCGCACCATTTTTCTTTTCCGTTTGAATGGTAAGTGTGCCTTTATTGCCATCGGCATCCGTTGTACTTGTTATCGTGCCCGAGCCTTTTGCCGCGTCCATCGTAAGCTGCATATCCTTGGCGGACATCGTGCCATCATACGCAAGCCCGTTGCCGCCGGCTTCATTATGGGCCAAGATGGCGAGCTTGCCGGCGCCAGCATCTACTTTACCGGTAATCTGAACACCATCGGCATTTTTCTCATTGGTCGCACCATGCAGGGTGATATTGCCGCCAGCCGTCGTTATCGTGCCAGCCAGCTGAATGCCGCTTTCCCCGGTTACCGTTGCCCGGGCCATATCATCGGTATTGCCGCCATGGAAGTAGACACTTCCCCCGTTAGTCGTAATCGTAGAGTCTGCAGCCTGCTTGATCTTGCCCCCCATGAACGTACCACCGTTGCCGCTGTTGGACTTGAAGTCAAGATTCAGCTGCTCGCCCGTGATATCCTTGTTGATGATGATATCGCGAGCCGCTTCCAGCGACAACGTCGCATTCTTGCCGCTGCTCTGTATGCTGCCATTGATGGTGATGTCGCCATTGTCACCACCAGCAGCCGTGCCCGTCGAGATCTTGACATCCGTATTGGCCTGCAGCGCTGCATTCACCACGGTATTGGCTATCTTCGAATCGCTTTTCGCCGCCGTATAGCTATTGCCATCTACTGCATCGCCTGTGCCGCCATCCGTGATGGTCACATTGTAGGGATCGAGCAGCCACTGTCCATTCTGGCCTTGCTCGCTTGCCGCCTCAACATGGCCAGTAACCGAGAGTTCATGCCCTGACGTCTCGACCCGGCCGCCAGCACCAGTGCCCTTGCCCTTGGCAGATATATCTCCATGAAAAGCCGTCTTTCCATCTGACCAGATAGCGGCCTCGCCGCCATTACCGTCTTCAGCCGTGGCATCGGCCTTGATCTGCGCCCCTTTTTCCACGATGACCTGCTTGGCATGAGCTAGCTCGCCGCTCCCCTGCCAGCCGCCGCCGACTTCTACCTTGCCGCCATTATCACCGCTGACATCGATGACACTGCCCGCTTTCGCATTCACAACAGACGCAGTGACAGCCACTGTGCCCCCCTTGCCATCAAGACTCTGGGCCCGCACGATACCTTCTTGATTGACCACAGAATCCGTAAGTGCTTCACCGGCTGCCGCCGACATGAAAACCAGACCTCCGTCGGCTTCGACGAGGCCCTTATTCGTCACTACATGCTCTACTGCGTTCTTACTGGGGACAACTGCTACCTTGCCATCCCCATCGAAATCCAGCGAAATCGCTTCGCCAGCTGCTAACGCAGCCGTGCCCTTCTTGGCCACGATGACGCCATCATTTTCCGCCTGCTGGCCGAGCAGTGCCACCAATCCCTGATTCTTAGCAATAAGTTCCCCCTTATTGATGACCTTGCCGCCGTCCTTCTGGCTGACAAAAGCATACTGGCCAGCCATGAAATCGGCATTACTGATCTGCAGCGTTGACGCCACCAAGGAGCCCACATTGACTTGCGCCCCAGGTGCAAACAAAATCCCGGCGGGATTGACGATGAACACGCGGCCATTGGCCTGCAATGCCCCCATGATTTGCGTCACATTGCCATCCATGACGCGATTCAGCAAGGCAGCCTGGCTGTTTGGCTGGAAGATATTGACACGCTCATTGGCGCCAATGTTGAACGACTGCCAATTGATGATTGCATTCTGTGACTGCTGGCGGATTGCCATTTCGACATTCTTCTGCGCAATCTCTGCCGCACCGGCAGCGACTTGTCCCCCCTGCGGCAATGCCCAGCCATGCTGGCTGCCGCTGATCATCATGGCACCTGCTGCCACGACCCCTGCACCACGGCGCAGCCCCTGCGTCAGCAGATGCTTCTGCTTCAGGCGCCGCTCTGCGGCACGACGCCGCTTTCTCGTTATACGCATGAAATAAACTAACTCCCTTTATCCTTCTCCGGCTTCATGCCGGAATACTTTCTTTATCGTCTACAGTATCAAAAGAATTTATACAGCTGGAACCACAACCGGCCATTCGCATCATTATCGGACTCAGCCTTTTCTGCCCCGAGCTTCCAGGCGTAATGGAGGCGTGCTGCCCAGTTGTCTTCATGGCTCCAATTGACGCCAATGCCTGCGCCGTATAGGCTGCGGCCATTCCCCCGGCCTGCGATGCGGCTGTTGCCATCGTGGTACGAATCCACGTGACCGCCATCGGCAAACGCGATGAGCTGCCAGGTATTCTTATCACCTTCACGCTGCGGGATATTCCAGCGCAGTTCCGTCGTCCAGCGCCAGCCATCATCCCCCGCTGCCTCGCCAATCGGATATGCCCTGACGCCATAGGGGCCGCCCAAGGACATCTTCTCCGAGCTATCCAGATTCTTCTCCGCCCACTGCCGCTCATAGCTCAGCCACAAAGCCAGCCGGTCATCGATGCGCTGCAGCCGCGTCAGGCTCAGATTATACTTGCCAAAATTCCCTGCAGTATGTGCACCATCGCCTGCGCCCTTCCCACGGATTGCGTCCAGGCTGCGCTGTAAATCATTCTTTATCGTCAAATCGCCGCGGGTGTACGTAAGTGACCAGGTATTTTTACCACCGCTGGCCCATGTGTCCAGACTGTCGCCATGAATAGACAACGACCAGCTCTGCGTTTCCTTTGGATTGTTCAGCGAAACATAAGCATCCGATTCCGAATCAAGCTGCTTCCAGTCAAAACGCAGCGTCCCATACCAATTAGCCTTGCGGCTGCGCTTGAAATTATGCTGCCACCAGGCACTTACCACATCAGCCGTTCCTGTCATGCCGAGCGATGACAGCTGATCGGACAATGCATAATGTGACTTGCCATAGCTGATACCGAATTTGTTGCCCTGGCTCAGGATTGGCGTCACATAAGACACCGAGCCGCTCCAGGTATCGCCGCCATGATTGGTCATGACGCCACCTGCGGATAGCAAATCGCCCTGACGGAACGGACTTGCATAGTTAGCAAACATACTATATTGATACGAACCAGTATAGCGGTAGCCGCCATTGTCGAAGCCAACATAGCCCCACATCCGCTTGCCTTTCGGTTTGACATTTACGATCAGATCGGTCGTTCCCGTTTTTTCTCCCGCCTGCAGCTGTGTTTTTACCTCCAGCCGCTGCATATCACCAGCCAGCCAGACACCGCGTTCCAGCGTCTCACGTTCTACCGCATCGCCGGCTTTGATACCCATTTCACGACGTACCGCTTCATCCGTTGCATATGACTCATTCTTGACGATTACGCGGCCATAATGCCCCGGCACGATCCGCATCTCCACCGTTCCATTTGCAAAGCCCTGCGGCGGCAAATAGACCGTGGCTACGAAATGCCCCCGCTCGCGCAAATATTTCTGCACTTCTTTCGCCTGTTCTTCAAGCTGCTTTAGTGTCGCCAGCTGCCGGCGGTGCCTTTGCAACAGCTGCTGCAGCTCCTCTTCGCTCACAGGATTCTCTCCCGAAAATACATAACGGGCAACCACTAACGACGGTTCTACCTGCTCTGCCGGTTTCCCCACGGCAGAAGACAAGCCCGACGAAAGTCCCAGCAACACGGCACTGGTAAGCACCCCCGCCGTCATCTGCTGCCATAGCCTTCTTCCCTCACGCCTGCGAATATGTTTTGCCTGTCCACGAACATGTCTGCCCATGCAACGTCCCCTCTCCTAATCTCTTCTCTTACCCATCCTGGATGGACTTCTGTTTATATTTATAGTCCTTTCCGCCTCCACACACAAGGACGTATGTCCTCGCAAAGACCGGCCGAAAAAAAGACAAAGTACACGTTATTCTATCATAAAAAAAAATTGTGCACAAATCTTGTCCAATGCAACTCTACCTACACACCTCTCTTGGATAGCCTCATATTCACCAGCCTGTGCTAACCAATAAAAAAGGAAACGTGGCCCGGGCAGATGTAATCGCCCTGCTCCACGTTTCCCCAGCACAAGCCTATCGACTATTGAATCATTTAAAGGAAAATCACTTGTTTCTATTGGAAGTAAAAGGAACATTTTGCCATAATGGTCTACTCTGATTTCATTACAGGAATATAGACCATCTTCAAAGGAATCATCTTTTTATATTTATCGCTCAAATCATCGTAATATTTCAATATCAATTCTACCAGCTCTGTACCATTTATCCCCCTAATTATCGGCGTGCGTTCAAGATACTTATGCGCATTTTTCGTATAATTGGAAAGTGTAACAAACAATCCGTAATCGCCTTCACGCATGGCTCCTTTTAAGGATTGAATCGTTGCCTCCTTAATGTCGCTGTCCTGACTCTTGACCTGAACTAAAATCCGTGGTGGTAATTCATCCTTATACGCAGTAATATCTATACCACTATCTCCGCCATGAGGAGATAGTATTGTCCGATATCCCATCGCTCCTAAAAGATCAGCCACAAACTCTTCTAAATCATAGCCTTTTAATTGACGGCTTAGTTCTTTTAGTATAAAGTCTTTCGTACTTTCAATTATATCATCAGCCGTTGCACCAACACTATCGTCTTCTGCCTCTGCACTAAAGAGCTCGTTTGTCTTCTTATTCAAAGCTCCCATAAACTCTTCTACATAGTTCTTCACACTGAAGAAACTCATAGCTGAACCAATTTCATACAGTGCCCCCTGTGAAAAGACCGTCCGCGGTAAATGTTTCAGCCACTTAACTTTTCTAGTCTGCACATATTCTGCCTGCGCAGAATCATAACTATACGCACCTTCAATCACACCAATATTCACTTCGCGGTTAATCTTGGACGGAAATACAACATAATCTCCTATTTGGACTTCGTGACAAAAACGATAAAGCATTCCTGCACTAGTCGCAATGCTCCCTTTCTTAGCATTAGGATAAACCTGCATATATTTTTCTTTAAAAGCCTCTCTTTTTGCCTCCAGCAAGGTAAGGTTTCCCATCTCTGACCAGCCTATTGCAATAATACTATCTTTAAGGAACAGATTATCATTCAAAGTATGTATTCCCCAAAACTTACTTTCCTCAGTTGCCATAATTGTATCAACCCCTTCTAAAAATATCTTTTCAGAACAATTTGCTTTCGGCAAAGGCTTTGGCTATGGCTGCTGATACTTTTCCTTATTCATTTTCCCGTTTCCTTTAGCCTATCCATAGCCACGAAACTGCCATTTTGCAGCAGATAGAGATACGTTTTGTCTACCTTTCGGCCCAGGATGGCCTCCACAGCCTGACGGTACAAATCCAGCTGAATCTGATAGCGCTGCCGGATACGGGCCGCATCGGTCAGCCTGTCGGTCTTATAGTCAATGAGGATTAATTTTCCGTCTGCCGTTTCCACCAGCAGGTCAATAACCCCCTGTGTAAACAGCAGCTCTCTTTCCTCCTGCACTTCGGGATAGAAATCTTTTGCCCTAAGCATCCGGCTGAAGGGCAGTTCCCGGTAAACCGCGGGAGCTGTCAGCACCTGCTGCCCGATTTCCGACTGGAAAAAGCTCTGGATGCCCTTAATATAGACAATTTTTCCTGCTCCTTCCGGCAGGATTCCCCTGGCTTCCAACCCAGCCACCTGACTTTTGATGCCAGCAAAGCTCAAATCGCCATGGAAGTCCAGCCGCTGCATCACCGTATGCATGATGGTGCCCCGCTCCATCGGCGAGAGTCTTTTATCCTGTTCCTGCATAAAACGTGGCCGTGGCCAAGCGGCTTCCTCCACGTTTGACAAGTCAATATCTGACTTGTCAATTTTTGACTTGTCACTTTCTGACTTGTCATCCTCGAAAGCTTCCTGTTCGCCTTCCTCATTCCGTACAATCAATTGACGGGCATTAGGCAGATCATCGTCCCATTCCTGGCTTATGGCAAAGCGCCGCTTTATCTCCGTTACCGTAAGCTTGGCTGGAACGCTCATAAGGCCCCGGTCAGGATAAGTCCAGTCCAGCATAGCCTCTACCGTTTCCCTTTCCGGAGATGCCGGCATCGGTTTTAGGGCAAGGGCAGCCTGCAGTAGTTCATCCTGACTGCTTTCCGCAGCTGCCGTTTCGCTTACCTCAGCTGCAGGATAAAGATTTATCTGCAGCTGGGCCGCAGGCTCCAGCTCCTGTTCCAGTGCACAGTCCTCGCTAATCCCCGCCATTTCCCGCAGCGTCTTTCCTGCACTATGACGGCTCAAGGCTAAGGCCACCCAGTCAAGGTAACTATCGGCCCCCATAATGACAAAATCCGGCAGCTGCGCCTCCTTCCTAGCCACATAGCGGCAATAGCCTTGGGCTTTTTTCTCAGCACTTTCCTCAGCGATAACGCCAGTCAAAATCAATTTTTCACGGGCGCGGGTCATGGCCACATAAAGGATACGCATTTCCTCCGCCTTGGACTCGGCGCGGATTTTAGCCGCTACCGCCTGCCATGGCAGGGATTTATAGATTTGCCGCCCCACCTGCGACCGCTCGGCAATGCGCACACCAATTCCAAGTTCCTTGTGCAGCAAGAACGTGCCCGTAGCATCCCGCAGATTAAACTTCTTAGCCATATCCGCAACAATGACCACGGGAAACTCCAATCCCTTGCTGCGGTGGATACTCATGATGCGCACTACGTTTTCGCTGGCCCCCAAAGTACGGGCCACCGATAGATCCGTATCCCGCTTCTTGAGATTTTCGATAAAGCGCAAGAAACGGAAGAGTCCACGATAATTGCTGCGCTCATACTCTGCCGCCCGATCTGCCAGCATGCGCAGATTGGCCTGACGCAAAAGACCGCCTTTAAGACCGCCCACATAATCATAGTAGCCGGTCTCCCGATACAAGAGCCAGATAAGTTCAGGCACACTGTGGCTTACAGCGTAGCTGCGCCATTTGGCCAGTTCTGCTTGAAATGCCGCAGTGCGGGCCGCAAGTTCCTGCGGCATTTCGCTGTCCACCGAAAAGCTGGCCAGCAGGCCATCATACAAATCGCCCGTAGCCGACGCCAAACGGATTTTGGCCAGTTCCTCCATGGAAAAACCGCCAATCGGCGAAGCCAGCACCGCTGCCAGCGGAATATCCTGACGTACATTGTCGATGACTGTGAGCAGGGCCAGCACCAGCCGCACCTCTGCCGCCTCAAAGTAGCCGCCATCTACCTCCGCATAGGCGGGAATACTGCTTTTCCGCAAGGCTTCGAGCAGGATGCTGGCCTTGCCGCTGACTGCCCGCAGCAACACTGCAATATCCCGGAACTCCAGCGAACGATAGGTATCGCTGTCTTTATCGAGGACCATATAGCCCTGCTCCATCAGCTGGCCGATGCGCCTGGCGATATAGGCCGCCTCCAGTTTGAAGCCGGACAAATCCTCGGTATCCTCCTCACTAGCATTTTCCGCCGATACTGTCTTTTCCTCCGGACCGCCCCGCAGGACCAAATCCAATTCCATAGCACCATCCGTCCCGGCAAAGCTATGCGTATGAGCAGGATAATCCTTGCCAGGATAAAGCTTGCTGTTGACATCGTATTCTATTTCAGCTGCCCCTCTGGTCATGATCTGGTCAAAGATAAAATTAATCGGCGCCAGCACCTCTTCCCGGCTGCGGAAGTTCTGCTTCATATTGATACGCTGATTCTTATCTTCTGCCGCTGGTTTTTCGGGGAAACTATCGTACTTGGCCTGAAAGAGATAGGGATCGGCCAGACGGAAACGATAGATGCTCTGCTTCACATCGCCAACTGTAAAGCGGTTGTTCTCGCGGGCAATGAGATTCAAGATAGCCTCCTGCACGCCATTGGTATCCTGATACTCATCCACCATGATAGACTTATATTTCTCCTGCAAGGAGCGCGCAGCGGGACTGTGCATAACCGCCCCCGCTTCGTCATAAGCACAGAGGATTGCCAGCGCAAAATGCTCCAGATCGTTGAAATCCAGAATGTTGCGCTCCCTTTTCGCTTCCTGCAGCGCCCTGCCAAAATCCAGCGCCAGCTGCACATAAATCGAAGCTGTCCGCTGGTTGGCCGCAATATCTTCCGCAATCTGGGCAGCTTCCTGCCCCAGATAATTATCGGCAAATTTTTTCAGGGCTTTCTTTACCGCGTCCCGCCGGCCGTTAAACTGTTCGCGGATGTCCGGATAGAGATTCTTGAGATCGTTATAGATTTTTCCCCGCATAGCCTTCCAGGAGAATTTGCTGACCTGCCGGACCAGTTCATCCCACGTTTTTCCGCTGGGATTAGCCTCCAACACGTTAAAGGCTTCGCGGATGGCATCGAGCCCCGCCAAATCCTGCTGCATCAGCTCAGCATAAGGCTGCCAGGCCGCAGGCAGGGCCGGATCATCCTGCCCCTTGCCCAAGGCGGCGGCTTCCTCATACTGGCTGATAACTGCCAGCAGGCTGGCCCGCATCTCCGGCACTGCCGCAGCCAGCCATGGCGAATTGGCAAGGTTCTCATCCTGCCTTGCCTGCTGGCTCTGCAGCCACTTTTCCGGAAACGGCTGGCTCTGCGCAAAAGTATGAAGCCTTAACACCGCCTGCTTGACTTCCTCGTCTCCTTTTTCATCGCCATAATCGTCCATAAAGGAAATAAAGCCCTCCCAATCGGGCAGTTTTTCTGCCTCCAGCGGGCGTTCATATTTTTCTGCCAGCATGGCTTCCAACGTATCGTTTTTGAGCAGCACTAACTCCTGTTCACTTGCCAGACGGAACTTTGGATCTACCTCCAAGGCATCGATATGTTGGCGGATAAGCCGCTGGCAGAAGGAATGAAAGGTGCAGATATCGGCACCAGTCAATAGTACCATCTGCCGTTCCAGCCGGGCAGCAATTTTCCTGTCGGTTACTGCTGCTAATTCCGTTTCCAAAGCAGCCTCAATGCGCTCACGCATCTCGGCCGCCGCCGCGTTGGTGAAGGTCACCACCAGCAGTTCATCCACATCCAGCTCGCCCGCAATGAGCTGGCGGATAATGCGCTCCACCAGCACCCGGGTCTTACCGGAACCGGCGGCAGCAGCCACCAGGATGTTGCGGCCCCTGGCCTCAATGGCCGTCTGTTGGTCCTTGGTATATGGCATGAGCTAAATCCTCTCTTCCAATCTTTTCCGCCATACGGCGTTCCATTTCTTCCTCATCAAAATTGCTCACCTCATGGTAGGCAAAACCTGCAATATCCGGCTCAAAACCGCAGAGCACCCGGTAATTGCAATACGTGCAAGCCGTGCGCTTGGGATTTTTGTCATAGCAGCACGGACTTATGCGGATATCCCCGCCCAAAATAGCACGGCCAGTGTCCTTCAATATGTAGTCCACATACCCCAGCATCAGTTCAAATTCCTGCTGGGTGCGGATATAGTGGCCTTTGACGGTGTTGCTGTCCAGCTCCCCATCCTTTTTTGTCTGCGGCTTGATATGCTCCAGCTCCGCATCAATGCTGCGGATTACTTCCATATCCGCCAGCACCCATCCAGGCATGGTGAGCTTCTTTTTGATTGCCGCTTGCATTTCCTCCGTGGTCATCCGCCGATCTGTGACTATGCTGGGATTATGGAGCAGCGCATAGAGAATCCCAGCCGGCAGCCGCTCCGTTCCCTGCTGTTTCAAGAGCTGCTGCCCTACCAGCAGATATACCAACAGCTGCAATTTGAGCCCATAGTAAACTTCAAAGAGATTGATGGCGGCCTGGCCGCTCTTGTAATCGAGAATCAAGAAATAGGGATTTTCCTGATGCACATCCAAACGATCAATCTGGCCTTTCAAGGACAAGGAAAAACCGCCCCCCAATGGCAAAGGTGTCAGCTGTACCCGGTCGCCGCCATGGCCAAAGCCTTCCTCAAAGTAAGCAGGCTGAAATTCCGACATAGCTGCCCAGGCAGAGAGATGATTGACCGCCTGCAGGGCCGTGTCCGCCATACGCCGCTTGTAATGACGATAGTCGGGACGGCTCAAGAGGATTTCACTCTGCAAACGCGGCGCAATTTCCTCCACCAGCTCCTGGCAGATTTGCCCCCGTTTTTCCCAGGGTACATCCTGCCAACGATGCTGATAATCACGCGCCACCATTTCCCCATATTCCCGCAGGACTTCATGGAGAAGCTGTCCTAAGTCCATCTGCCGGAACTCATAAGTACGCCGTTCCTGCAGTTTGAGGCCATAGCTGGCAAAGTGCGCAAAGGGACAACGGCGGAACTGCTCGAACTGAGTCACACTGCCCCGCAGGAATTTTCCCCGCAGGAATATTGCCTGCGCAAGCTCCGGAGATATTTCTCCTACGGGAGCTAGCGGTGCTAACCCCGCTAGTGCCAACTGCAGCGGCCGCTTTCGTTCTGGCTGATGCAAGGCCCAGTTATAAACATCCTGCCAAAAAACATCCATCTTCCCTTCGTCCCGCCGCCCCCGCAGCGCACTGGACAGCCCCGATAGCGCCGGGCCGGGAGCAGCCAGCTGCAGCATATCGTGACGGCCCAAAGTCTCCAACGGAATCGATAGCAGTTTGAGCTTAGGGAAGCACTGCCTTAGCTTTCCCACCAAAGCAGCGGGCTGCAGGCCATTTCCCTCAGCATCAGCCAAAGCATAGGACACCCACAGATACTCGCCGGCTTCATTAAAACCGCGGTAGAGCAGGAAGCGCTCACCAAAGCTGCGTTCCTGTCCCCCGCGGGATATCATGGGCGCTTCGCCTTCCTCTCCGGGCATTTGCGCCAAAGCCTCGGCCAGATGCAGCCTGTCCGCATCGGTAAACATCCCCGTCTCACCAATACGCCGGGGCATGATCCCAGCATTGGCCCCCAAGATATAAATAGCTCTGGTGCCCGCCAGGCTGTTCTGGTCAAAGGATGCTACTGTCACATAGTCAAGCCCGGGCGGAATCAAAGACAGGCTCACGGCATCCAGGCCATCCCCGAGCACTGCCGCAAAATCACTAAGGCTCATCTTTTCCTGGCCGCTGATTTCCACCAGCTGATCGAAAAAGTCCATGATGTCTTCCCAAATCTGCCGGTGTTCGGCGGCATCGGCCAGGCGCCCTTCAGCTTCGGCCATTTCCTGCCACTTTGCCAGATGAGCAGGCACCTCCAAGTCTATCAGCAAATCATAAAGCGCCGTAACTTGACCGGTCACATCTTCTGCCTGCCGGATTGACTGGTCAAAGCGGGAAAGCGCCGCCACGGCCTGCCGCCGCAGGCCGTCCACCAGCGCCAAACGCTCCTTGGTCTCCGCGTCGGCTTCCTCTGTCTCTTCCTCCAGCGAATACCGCCGGTGCCAGTTCCAATCCGCCTCTTGCAGCCAACGCTTGCGGCCCCGCAAACCAAACTCCAGCACATAATTTTCCAGCTTATCGACATCCTCCCGTACTAACGGGAAAAAACCTGTGCGCAAGCAGCGAAAGATGTTTTCATAATTCCAGCCTCTCTGCACCACTTCCAGCCCCGAGCGCAAAAGCTCCGCCAGCGGATGATGGATGCTCTGGCGCTTGCCATCCTGAAAGAACGGAATGCCATAATCCTGAAAAACCAACGGCAAAATGCCATCATAATCCTCGGCATTGCGGATAAGGATGCCAATTTCCCGATAGCGGTAGCCTTCCTCCCGCACCAGCCGCAGGATGTCTGCCGCTGCCGTTTCAACCTCAATACGGCGGTTGGCAGCCTCCACGAGCCGTAATCCCTGCGGTACTTCCTCACTGGCATCAGCCTGGCTGAATAAATTTTTCTCAAGCCAGCTAAGTGCAGGATTCTTAGCGCGATGATTCTCTGTCAACAAGGTTACCGGCTGCCCAAAAACAGCCTGCTCCGGCGCAAAACGCTGCATGAGCCGGCAAATACTTTCCATAGTGCAGTAAGGACGGTTAAACAGCCCCGTCTCGCTGGTATTCTCCGTCAGCTGGAAGTTCACCTGACCACCAGGCAGATTTTCTCCCATCATCGGCAGCGTGATATGGACTTTGGCTGCGCTGGCAAGGATTGCAGCCAACACATGCATCTCTTGCGGATTGAAAAACACAAAGCCGTCAATCCAGACTTCAGCGCCTTGCATAAGCCCGGCCTCAGGAATCTTCTCCGCCAGTATGTTCATCAAATCTTCCGCATCGCTTTTACGTCCATCCATGGCGGCAGCAAACTCATCCGCCAAAGTGCTGAGCTCCCGCACCTTGCCCGAGAGACGCTCCTGGCCTGTCCCCACCATGTCTGCGGCCTGCCGCAAAGTATCCGTAGAGAGCCGATAACTCTTCATCTCCTTGATGGCATCCGACAAGGTTTCCGTAAAGCCCCGCTGACGTGCCGCCCGGGCAAAGACCGTCAGATCCTTGTCCTTCTGGTGCTGAAGCAGCAATTTTTGCAGGAGCAGCCGCCGTCCCACGTCGCTGATACGAGGCAACTCCCCACCAGTTTCCATTAAAATTTGCCGGGCAAAGCGGCGGAAACCGAAAACATAAGCACGGAAAAAGCCCTGGCCATTTTTCTCCATCATGGTAGCCAGTTCCCGCTCCACCTTATAGGTCATATGCTCGGGCAGCAGCAGGATAAGCGCGGGCCCCAAGGGCTCCTGCTGCATCTTTGCGCGCATCGCCGCCAGACAGGCCTGGGTCTTGCCCGTGCCTGCGCGGCCAATGATGAAATCTAGTTTTGCTGTCATGATAACCTGCCTTTGCCAATATCGATCACAAAAGAAAGGACATATCCCCTTGCAGGAATATGTCCCTTTGCCTACATAAAAGAAAACGGTGTCGTGACTCGGCGAAGTGTCCGGCCGCAGCGGCATTCTTCGGTCTCCATCATCACGGCCTGTCCGGTGCGGTAGCGTATCAGCGGCATGGCCTCATTCATGAGGCTGGTAAGCACCAGCTCACCCATCTGATGCGGTTCCGTTACCACCTGGTCGCTGTTGAAGGCCACAATCTCTGGATAATAATAATCTTCCTGGATATGATAGCCGTTATGTGCCTCACAGGGATACAGTATGCCTGCCGTCCCGAGTTCCGCCGGTTCATAGAGATTGAACACCTGCGCCTTGGTGCGATCCTGGATATGACGCTGCATCGGATTCTGCACCCCCTGCGTATTGCAGCAGATGACACGGTTCAGCGGGTAGTCCACGATGTTCTTGCCCGTTGCCTGCAGCTGGATGATCAGCTGCATGATGAGCTGTGGCGTGCTGACCAGGGTATCCATGCTCATAAGCTCCATCAGACGGAGCCATTGCCGGTAATCTGTGCCCATCGGCACCACCGTCGAGCCGATCAGCTCCAGCGCATACTGGATGTCCAGAAGACGGCTGTCAGACATATCGCCCTGCAGGGCCACAATCGATGCATTTGTGATGCCCGCAGCCACCAGGCAGCGCGTCATCATCTCGACATTATGCGCAATATCCCCATTGGTATAGAACTTGGTGATCTCGCCGGTTTCCTGCTGCATCACATTGAAGCGCAGGATCCCCGAAAGCGGCATCGTCAAGATATCAAGCGAATCAACACGATACAGCATATTTCTTTCCAGGAACGGCAATTTGGCAATGTCCGCAAGACTTTGGATATCCGCAGCGGATACGCCCTTTTCCGCAAATTGTCTTTGGTAGAACAGACTCTTCTCCTGCGCCCATTTGATTTGCTTCTTCAGCCGTTCGAGCTGCAAATCCTGCAGCTTCTCTCTATCCAGTTGTTCGATCTGTTGGTTCGCATACATGTCTTAGCTCCGTTTGACTTTATTGTTTATGTTTTACCTACGCTAACGGTTTCTGGTAGAAGAACGGCTGGAAGCTGGTATAGCCCAACTTGCGGAAATTGAGGATTGCCTCAGTAGCACCGACAAACAGGATACCGCCCGGTTTCAGGGCCTTGAAGAAGTTCGCATACAGCTGATCCTTGGCCTCTTCTGTGAAATAAATGACGACATTGCGGCAGAGAATGAGATCAAATCCTTCCTCAAACTTGTCTTTCAGGAGATTGTGCCGCTTGAATTCGATGCAGCTCTTGATTTCCTGTTTGACCGCGAACTTATCACCGTCGACTTTATCAAAATACTGTGCCCGACGCTGTGGCGTCATGGCCTTGATTTCGTTGTCCGTATAGATGCCCCGTTTTGCCTTGGCCAGGATTTCGACATCCAAGTCGGATGCCAGAATGCGATGACGCGTATTCGGCGTCATCTCCTTCATGATGATTGCCAGCGAATACGGCTCTGCACCGATTGAACAGCCTGCACTCCAGATATTGAGTTTTGGCGAACGCTTGAGCAGATCCGGAATGACGTCTGTTTCCAGCTTGCCGAATTTCTCCGGCGTACGGAAAAATTCCGATACGTTGATTGTCAGATACTCGATAAAAGCAGCGAAATCATCCTTATCCTTGGCTGCATTATCAAAATATGCACTGTAGGAATCCATACCAGCGCGCGTGACCAGATTGCCGATACGGCGCTTCATCTGCGGCTCTTTATATAGATCAAGATCGATTTCCGTCTTCGCCTTCAGTTTCCGTTTGAATTCCACCCAGTCTTTTTCATCCATCATAGATAGTCCCTCCTATTTCCTCTGTCAGACCTCCGTCAGGAAAGCCTTCCGATACTACATCTCTTACCGTATATTATTCCCGCTATACCATAAAAATCCTGCTGGGAACAAGAGGAACCGTAAAATATTTTAATCGATATCGAATACCGTGCGATTATCGCATTCCTCCTCCTTCGGCATCATGATATGCAGGATACCGTTCTCATACGAGACACTGACATCCTCTTTCTTGATGCCATCAATCAGGAAAGTGCGTTCAAACTGGCCGCTGCGGCGTTCCCGGCAGAGATATTTCACCTGCATCTCGTTTTCAGGACGTTCGGCCCGGATGCGCAGGTAGTTGTTGTCGTCATAGGAAACGTTGATCTGTTCTTTATAGAAGCCTGGCAACTCGGCAAACAGCTCATAAGCCGTCTCGGTGTCAATGACATCGACGCGGAACGGCGACAACGCGCTGCTGACTTTCCCCATCGGATTGAACGGCTGATCTGCCATGAACTCCAAGGCCTTCTCCAATACTTCGCGTCCACGCTCAGCATTTTCCCGCAGATTGAAAGGTATCGTCCGGAACATAAAAATCGCCTCCATATATAGACTACATGTTTCTGTCAGTTCTATTATAGAGGCGTTTTCTGAATTTTTCAAGATTCGAGCCAACGATTACTTGCGCGGCGGGAATTTGGCGAGGATGTGACTACAGTCCTGTACGACCTCGACCGTGCCGATATAGCACTCGTCCGCATCATAGACGGCCATGTACTTCACCATGACCGGCTTGCCCATGATATAGCGGGCCACTTCAAGGGAATCACGTTTCTTCGCCTTGAAATCAGCCAGCAGATTCCTGACGACCGGAACGATCTGCGGCGGATGGCAATCGTAGACATCACGGCCCAGTGCTGCCTTGGGACGCGGAAAAATATTGCCTTCATTGATGAAAAAACGCAGCTTGTCGTTTTCATCGATAAATGTGATATCGACGGGCAGTAGCGACAACATCGCCCGCAGCTGCTTGACGGTGAGCTCGCCTGTCGGCAGCTGGATCCTGCCAGCAAGAATCTCCTGCTCGCTCAGCCGTTCAAGCTCAGCCGCTGCCCAAGCTTCCCCCTCCGGCCAGATAGCGGGCTCAGCCACAAATGCGATCCCCATCTCAGGGAAATCGCGGTAGACACGCTTCCACTCCTCCGCTGTGAAGTAACGCAGGCAAAGCGGGAAAAGGATGCGTTCTTCTTTGTAGATCATCTCCCGCGTACGCTGCGCCAAAGCCGCAATGCGTCCCTTGTAGATGCGCACATTGTCTTCATCTTCCTGCACAGCGCGCGTCAGCACGCCGAGTTCCTTCTTGATCTCATCATCGACGCCCCACATGACCTGCGACGGCCCTGTCACACCATAGTTGTAGAGCAGCGGCATCAGCAGCTCTTCCTTCTTGGCATAATGCGCCCGCACACCATGGAAAGCCCGCAAGGCCTCAACCACCACGCCAGTCTCCGGATTGCTGCCCTCACACTGCCTGGTGATGGTGTCAAGGACCTTCTCCAGCCCTGTGTTTTCTTCCCGCAGCAGGCTCAGCGGATGTCCAGCCGGCAAATCTCGGCCGGTAAAGTCCTCCATCTTGGCTGCCTGCGCCTTGAGCTCCTCCTTTATGACTTCGGCCTCCGTCCGGCCATGGAACATCGCTGCGTGCACATCGCAGAGCTTCTGTACCTGGCACATGGGTACACCGCTTTTTATGAGCTCCTGCTCCGCTGTCGCGATCTCCAGCGCTGATACGCTTGCGAACTCACGGACGAACTCTGCCCGCACAGACTCCAGCTCTTCTCCCTGGCTCAGACGCTCGATATAGCTGCGCAATTTTTCCTTGCGCGCTTCATCATCCGCATAGCCTGTAACCGTAAAACCACGCTCCTGCAAGACCGCAATAACTTTTTCCAGCGGCACACCCTTGACCGCGGCTCCGCGCGGTAGGGTCATGATATTGCCCATCACCTTCAAAGCCAGCGGATTCATGATCTTGTCAAAGCCCAGCTCTGCCAGGATATCCCGCAGCTCTGGATACATATTCACCAATTCACCTACCGTAAGGTTCAAATCGATTTTCTTCATAGCGGCTCCTTCTAACCCACGCATCATTCATCTTCTGCCTTTATTATAGCCATTCTCTCCGCCTGCGTCTGTTGCATTGGTTACACTTGCTCCTCCGCTATCCTTGTCCGGCAGCTTGCATTCCGGAGGCCGATGCAGTATGATAAGACCAGAGTGATATGAAAAAAATATCAACCATTAGATGTATATATTATTTTTGTATAGAAAGGATATCGTAATACTATGGACCTCAAGCAGTTGAAGTATTTTTTGACCGTTGTCGATGAACGGCAGATCACCGCAGCTGCCCGGAAACTCCACATGGCACAGCCGCCCCTTTCCCAGCAGATGAAATTGCTCGAAAGCGAACTGGGCACCGAGCTTTTCAAGCGCGGCCCCCATCATATCGAGCTCACAGATGCAGGCCGCCTGCTCACCCGGCGGGCCCAGCAGCTGCTAGCCCTGGCCGATTCGACCAGCCGTGAGATTGCCGATCTCTGCCAGGGACTGCGCGGTACGCTTGCCATCGGCACCATCTCATCTTCGGGCAGTATCCTGTGGCATCCCGGCCTGCAGCGCTTCCAGCAGCAATACCGGGATGTCCATTTCGAGATCTACGACGCCAATACCTATCAGCTCATCGAACTGCTGGAAAAAGGCGTCATCGAGATTGGTATCGTGCGTACCCCCTTCAATGCCAGCCAGTTCCACTGTGCCTATCTTGAACCAGAGCCGATGATTGCCGCCATGACAGCCGGTCTTGACTGGTGCCCCGAGCGTGATATCATCACGCTGTCCGAACTCGATAAACGCCAGCTCATCATCTATCGCCGGTTCAATCAGGTACTCAGCAATGCGTTTACCGCTCAAAACATCCAGCCGGAAATCTATTGCCGCAACGACGATGCCCGCACGACGATCCTCTGGGCCAATGCCGGCCTTGGCATCGCCATCACGCCGGCCTCGGCGGCCAATCTTGCCGCCCACGAGCAGCTCCATATCAAGAAGATCGACGAGCCATCGCTTGCTACGCGCATTGCCATCATCTGGCGGCGCGATGCCTATCTCTCAAATCTCGCCGAAAAATTCCTTGCCGCACTCAATATTCCGGCTGACGGTTCTAGCCAGCCACTCAATCAGGAGGTACACCTATGTCCAACGAAGAAATGAAATCCGTTGCCGCCAGCTGCCCCAACTTCTATTGGAAGCTCTTCCAATCCACCTTCCTCATCAGCGCCTTCACCGTCGGCGGCGGCTTTGTCATCATTCCGCTGCTGCGCGCCAAGTACGTCGATGAATACGGCTGGCTGACCGATAAGGATACCTTGAACCTTGTCTCCATCGCCCAATCGATGCCCGGTGTCGTTGCCGTAAACGCCTCGATCATACTCGGCTACCGCATGGCCGGCCTTGCCGGTGCCCTCACCGCGCTGGCGGCGACGATCCTGCCACCGCTCATCACGCTTTCTGCCATATCCTGCGCCTACAGCTGGTTCGCCAGCAATCCCTATGTACGCTATGCACTCAAGGGCATGCAATGCGGTGCCACCGCTCTGATTGTCAACGTCGCTATCGATCTGCTGCAGAAGCAAGTCAAAAAAAAATTGCTGCTCCCCCTGGCCATCATCGCTGGAACTTTTCTCGCCAATTTCTTTTTTGATGTCAACATCATGCTGCTCGTCATCATCGACGGCATCATCGGCTTATTGTTCCTGCGTGACCAGAAGTACAGCAAATAAGGAGGTCTTGTCATGATATACTTGCTTTTGTTTTGGGAATTCGCCAAAGTCGCCATCTTCTGCGTGGGCGGCGGCTACGCTTCGATGCCCCTGATCCAGTCTGCCGTCGTCGACACCTATCATTGGATGAGCCTTGGCGAGTTTGTCGATATCTTCACGATCTCCCAGATGACCCCAGGTCCGATCGGCATCAACGCCGCCACCTTTGCAGGGCAGAAGATTGCAGGTTTTGGCGGGGCTGTCTGTGCCACCGTCGGCTTCTGCACACCGTCGCTCATCATCGGCATCGCGCTCACGCGGCTTTTTTTCAGCTATGGAGATATCGGCGCGATCCGCGGCATCCTCAATGGCCTGCGTCCAGCCGTCGTCGCACTGATTGCCGCCGCCGGCATCAGCTTCATCGTACTGGCGCTCTGGAATACGGAAACGCTGCCCGCCGACCTCACGACAATCGACCCGCTGGGCATCATCATCCTCACAGGCTCGCTTGTTGCAGTACGCCGCAAGATCGGCGTCATCCGCCTCTTGGCCGGCTCCGGCATCATCGGGCTGCTGCTCGGCATTGCCCAGCAGTACCTCTGATTCAGCCCTCGGCAATCAGGATGCCGCTTGCATAGGCAGGCAGCTCCATGGCCTCGCCGAGGCTGACCGTACGTATCTCTTCATCCGCATAGGACAGCCGCGTGCAGATATGCAGCTTGGCATCCTTCGGCCACCCTTGCTCAATGAGCAAGGGTGGTATTGTTTTGGAGTTCTGCTCGCCATCGGTCAGCATCCCCAGGACAGCCCCCGGTTCATAACACAGCGCGGACGCTGGCGGACGGCGGCCGTGGAAGCTCACCAGCCGCGCATCGTGCCAGGGCAGCGCCAGCCGCGCAAAGGCCAGCTGCAGCGCGCTGATGCCAGGAATCACGGCAATCTGTTGCGCAGGGAAATTGCGCCGCAAGGCATCGAGCAACGAATAATAGCCTGGATCGCCGGAAACCATGACCACGACATCATGCTGGTGAAGTTCCCGCTCAATGAAGGCCATGACCCCTGCGATATCACGGGTGACAGCTAGCGTCTGCTGCCCGCTTGCCGCTGGTGCTGCAAACTGGGCCAAGGCCCGCCGTCCGCCGACCAGCGCCTTGGCCCCGGCAATCGCCTGTTTTGCCAGCGGCACCATATAATCGGGATTGCCAGGCCCGATTCCCGCGACAACGATCCTATGTTTTACTGCGGCATTTTCCATCCGAATCCCTCCCCGATCTCTCTGGCCGTCGCATCCATTCCCAGCAGCTCACCAGCCAAAGTCACCATGACGGTACCGACCTTGAGCTTCTGGAAAAGATAACGCTCCGCCCGCAGGCTTGCACGCTCGGCCAGTCTTTGGCATACCTTTTCCTGCAAGCCTGCCTGCTGCAGCACGACGAGCGCGTCTTCGGTCGTCGTGGCAGCCAGCAGCTTACAGACCTCTGCCTGCGGCAAGCCTTCAGCAGCACCATACGCGGCCAATGTCTCCAAGCGGCCATCGGCGATGCGGTTATGCGTATAGAAGACGCCAGCCGCCACCTTGCTGAGCTTGCCAATATGGCCAAACAGCAACACTCTTTGGACCTTGCGTTCAGCCGCCGCCTCGAGCATGAAGCCGATGAAATTGCTCGTCTGCACCATTGCCGCCGGCGGCAAGCCCCAGCCAGTCGCAATGCGCTCCCCGATCTTACCAGGGACGAAGATCAGATCTGCAAAGCCTGCGGCTCTGGCCACATCAATCTGCGGCACCAGGGAATTCTTGAACCCTTCCTCCGACATCGGCCGCAGGACACCAGTCGTGCCGATGACGGAAATCCCTCCCTCAACGCCGAGTATCGGATTGAGCGTCTGCCGTGCCAGTTCCACGCCAGCGGGGATTGCAATCGTGACCATCAGCGCCACCTGATCCGTCCCGAGCACTTCCGCCACCACATTGCGTATGAGCTGCCGCGGCCCTGGATTGATGGAAGGTTCCCCTACGGGGACAGACAGCCCCGGCTTGGTCACCGTGCCAATCCCTTCGCCAGCCCGGAATACGATTCCGGGCTGCTCCTGCTCCAGCCGCCGCACCGTCGTGAATACCGACACACCATTGGTGATATCGGGATCATCGCCCGAAAATTTGACAACCTCAGCCGTCAGGCCTGCCTCTGTCCGCTCAACGGCCTTGACGGGAATGACTAGCTGCGTACCATCAAGCGCCGTGAGCTCGATCTCCTGCCAGCTTTCGCCGGCTGCAAACAACAGAGCTGCCTTGACGCCAGCTGCCGCACATGCACCAGTCGTATAGCCACTGCGCAATTCTTTTGCCACTACTCTCACCTTCCTCAAATCTTTCTCCTAAAACAGCCCCACCGGTAAGACCAGGCATACCAGCGGGGCTGTCTTCTATCACTTGTTCAACTGCCTGTTAAGGAAGTCACGGCCGAACACCGTCAACGTATAGTAAAGACCGATCAAGAACGGAATGTATTCGGCAATCAGCCGCCAGCATACCGCGACAATGCCCACGGTACCAGCCGGGACTGTCTCACTGAAAAGCAGCACAAAGCCGCCCTCGGCGATGCCGGATCCCCCCGGCGTCGGCGTGAAATACAGCAGCATGTTCAGAAAGATCATGCGGCCCATGACTGTATACCAATCGGCATCCGTCACGCCGAGCCCCAATAGAAGGCACGGCACGATGGCATAGATGCAGAGCAGATTGAGTCCCGATTCCAGGAACACCAGCAGCATGCAGCGCGGTGCCTTGGACAGGAGGCTGATGGCACTCTTGGTATCCCGGTAGAAGGCAAAAAACTTGCGGCGCCGCTCATTCTTCATGCGCTTGGAACAACGGACGACCACGTAATCCAGATAACCACGCCGCGCGCCAACAATAATCGCCAGGATGACCGCAAAGGCCGTCAACGTGATGCCCATCAGTGTCTCATTCGACACCCCTGGAATGATGCCCGCATCGTGCATGAAGATAAAGGGCATGCAGAACACCAGGAACAGGATAGACAACAGCGTGCGCACTATGACCAATACCGTCGCCTTGCCTGTCGGCACCCCTGCATGGCGCAGGAACATCAGCTGGGCCACGGCACCACCCGTCGCCCCCGGCGTCAGCAGCGCCAAGAAATAATTGCCGAAAATGACTTGTACCGCTTGGTACAAGGTAATCTTCTCATTTGAAATTTTCACCATGTGCATCAGACGGCTGCCATCAAAGAACATGCCCAAGCTGACAGCAAGTATCGCCAATGCAATCGACCATGGCTGGAATTTGTCCAGATTCCGCAGCGTGTGGATATCGACCGTCGAATAGATGACAATGCCGGATATCACGAGGACGAGCAGTATCAAGAACAAAAAACGCTTGTAAAACTTATTCATGCAAACCGTCCCTCAGGATAGTTGTTTTCTCTCATTCAGACCAATGTTTCCTCATGCGCCGCAAAAGCACTGTGATTGTGGATGGACTCATAGTTCTCGCACTCGACGGAGAACCAGGCCAGCCCCTCGAGCTCACGCAGGTTCAGGACAACATCGCGCAGGATATCCTCAACAAACTTCGGATTCTCATACGCCGCCTCCGTCACGAATTTCTCATCCTCACGTTTGAGCAGCGGATAGATCGGCGACGAGCCCTGCTTTTCGATCAATGCGGCCAGATCCTCGATGTAGATGCAATCTACGCCGGACTTGAAGCGCAGCTGGATGCGCGCGACCGACCGCTGATTGTGTGCCCCATACTGCGAAATCTCCTTGCTGCATGGGCAGAGCGAAGTGAAGGGCACATCGACACCAAGCTGGAATTCGAGCTCCCCGCCCCTGCTCTTGCGCCCCGTAAAGCAGCAGTCAAGATCAAGCACCGATTTCTTGCCACTGACCGGTGCTGTCTTGTCAACAAAATACTTGAAGGACAATTCTACCTCAGCCGACTTCGCATCAAGATGATCGAGTGCCTCGGCTAACATCTTATCGATTTCCGGTTCAGCTACCGGCTTCTGGCTCCACGGCATCAGTATCTCCAGGAAACGGCTCATATGCGTGCCCTTATACTCACTGGGCAAGGCCACCGTAAAACGGATACAAGCCAGCACCTGCTGGAAGCCGCCATCCTTCGTCTTGATAAGGAATGGCAGATGTGCATCCTTGATACCGACACGCTGTATCGCAATCCCCCGGACATCGCCCCGGCTCTGTACGTCCTGCATTTCAGATTCTCCTCGTTCCTTCATCTGCTCAGCCACGGATTGCCTGGATTGCCGCCGCAGCATCCTCTGCACCATAGATTGCCGAACCAGCTACGAGCACATTGGCGCCAGCCTCGCGCACGAGCTTGCTCGTCTCGGCATTGATGCCGCCATCGACCTCGATATCACAGGCAAAGCCCATATCCTTGATGGTATGGTACAGCATATGGATCTTATCGAGCTGGGACGCGATGAATTTCTGGCCGCCAAACCCTGGGTTTACCGTCATGATGAGCACCATATCCACATCGGCGATAAGCTCTTCGATCATAGCCAGCGAAGTGCCCGGATTGACGGCGATACCCGCCTTGCAACCTGCGGCCTTGATCTGCTGGATGATGCGATGCGGATGTTTCGCCGCCTCGACATGGAACGTGATGATGTCTGCGCCAGCCTCGGCAAACGCCTCGATCTGCGTCTCAGGATGTTCCGTCATCAGATGGACATCAAAGACAGCCTTGGACGTCTTGCGCAGGCTCTTGACCACGGGCGACCCCAGCGTGATATTCGGCACGAACGTGCCATCCATGACATCGATATGGATATACTCGGCACCAGCATCGGTAACCTTCTTCACTTCATCAGCCAGATGCGCAAAGTCAGCCGACAGGATGGAGGGTGCAATCTTGATCATTTATATTCCTTCTTTCGTGCAATCTTTTGATTCTCTTTGATTTCTTCGTAGATGTTCACATATGCGTCGTAACGCTCCTGCGTGATAGCGCCAGCTGCAACGGCAGCTTTCACCGCACAGTCCGGCTCATGCGTATGGCTGCAGGGCGCAAACCGGCAAGCATCAAGATGTGGCCGGAATTCGGGGAAATATCCTGGCAGATCCTGTATATCCAGCTCGGTGAGCTCCATCGCACTGAAGCCCGGCGTATCGACGATAAAACCGCCCGCATAGGGCAGAAGCTCCGCGACACGCGTCGTATGGCGGCCGCGCTTGATTTTCTCACTGACTTGGCCGGTCTGCAAGGACAGCCGTTCATCAATGCGATTCAGCAGCGACGACTTGCCGACACCGGATGGCCCGGCAAAGACTGTCGTCTCGCCCTGCAGCTGCTGCCGCAGCGCCTCGATGCCCTCCCCCTGTTGTGCCGAGACACGCAGGACAGGATAGCCGATCTGCTCATATGCTTTGAGGAATGCCCCTATGTCACCAGCATACAGATCCTGCTTATTGACGCAGATGACGATCTTCGGGATTCCCGACCATTCAGCCAATACCAGGAAACGATTCAGCAGCAGCGGATGGAGATCCGGCTGTGCCGCCGCAAAAGTCAGCACCACCTGCGTGATATTGGCCACGGCCGGCCGCTTGAGCAGGCTCGTGCGCGGCAGCTGCTCCTCAACCACACCACTGCCATCCGGCAGCCGGTCGATGCGCACGCGGTCGCCGGGCACCACACCGATGCTGCGCCGCGATTTCTTGAACTTTCCCCGCAGCTTGCAGGTGACAAGCTCCTGACCAGCTTCTGCCTCAGTCAGCACATAGAAAAAACTGTTATAGGCCTTGATGACTCGCCCTTCTTGCATGAACGTTCCCTTTCTCA
Organism: Pseudoselenomonas caprae; assembly: GCF_008271345.1. Lineage (NCBI taxonomy): Bacteria > Bacillati > Bacillota > Negativicutes > Selenomonadales > Selenomonadaceae > Pseudoselenomonas > Pseudoselenomonas caprae. Next base: position 13,859 of record NZ_VTOZ01000003.1, on the reverse strand, counting down.
GCGGCTCTTGGTTCCTTCTGTCGACCGCTGCACTGCCGGAGCCCCATTCTCCTGCTTATTGTTTTTCTTATCGCTGTCCTTCTTGCCCTTGTCCACAGACGCTTCGGCCACGACGAGATTGACGGCCGTGCCTTCTGCTATCGAGCTGCCGCCAGCCGGACTCTGGCTGACAACGGTCCCTTCTGCCTGCTTGCTGGGCTCTTTGGACACACTGCCGACATGGAAGCCTGCACTCGTGATAGCCTCCTTAGCTGCCTCCAGCGGCAAACCAGTCACATCAGGGACAGAAACCTTCTTCTCTTTCTTGCCCTTGCTGACCGTGATGTCAACACTCTGTCCCTTGTTGATCTTGCTGCCAGCCCGCGGATCTGTCGCTATGACCGTACCGGCTTCCTCGTCCGAATTCCGCTCATAGATAGAGCCGATCTTGAGCCCCATCTTCGTGAGCTTCTCTTCCGCATCCTTGCGGCTAAGCCCCTTGAGATCTGGCATCTCCAGGCTTTCGCCGCCCTTGCTGACGTAGATCGTGACCAGACGCTCCTCTTTGACCTTCGCGCCAGCTTCCGGATTCTGAGAGACAACCGTTCCTGCTGGCACACTTGCATCATAAGTCTCAGCCACATTGACCCGCAGCTTCTTGTCTTCAAGGATCTGCCGGGCCAGCGTCATCTGTTTGCCGGTCACATCTGGCACCACGACCTCAGCCGTGCTCCAGAATTTGCCATAACTCATGAACGCTCCTGCGAAGAAGCCCATGACCAGTACCATGATAAGGCCGGCAATGAACGCCTTGGACTTGAAGATCGATTTCTCCTGCTCAGGTTCCTCATCCTCATACGACGCTGCCTGATGGCGTTCGCGCCGCGAGACAACCGGTTCAGCCGGCTCTTCTACGCGCGGCAGTACCTGCGTAGCAAAGGGATCAGCTGGTGCTGCCGGTCCAAAGCCCTGTCCTGCCCCCAGCATCTGCTCAGCCTGCTGGATATCATGCATGAACTCCGCGGCCGCCGGACGCATGGCAGGATCCTTGCTCATAGCCCGCGCCACGATGGCCTCGACGACCGGCGGGATGGCAGGATCGAGCTGGCGCACCGATACTGGCTCCTCCTGCAGATGCTTCATCGCGATGCTCACCGGCGTCTCTCCGGTAAAGGGCAGCGCTCCGGTAAGCATCTCATAGAGCACCACGCCCAGCGAATAAACATCAGACTTCGGGGTGATCAGCGTGCCCTTGGCCTGTTCCGGGGAGAAATAGTGTACCGACCCCACCACATTGCCCGTATAGGTCATCGTAGACTCCGTGACCGCACGCGCAATGCCGAAGTCTGCGACCTTGGCACTGCCATCCGGCATCATCAGGATGTTATGCGGCTTGATATCGCAATGGACCAGATTATTCGCATGGGCATGTGCCAGCGCCCGCGCGATATCCTTGGCAACCTGCAGCGCATCGCCCACAGAAAGATGGCCTTCCTGCTTGATTCTGTCCTTCAACGTGCGGCCAGGCACGTACTCCATGACAATATAATGCGCGTCATCCATCACACCAACGTCGAAGATGTTGACGATATTCGGATGCGACAAGCGTGCAGCCGCCTGCGCTTCGCGATTGAACTTATTGATGAATTCCGTATCGCTCTTGAACTGCTCATGCAGTATCTTTACGGCTACGGGGCGATTGAGCAATAAATCCTGCGCCCTGTAGACATCTGCCATGCCACCGCCGCCGATCAGTTCCTGCAGCTCATAGCGTTGGTCTAATACACGCTTTATCATTAACTGTTCCTCCTAGACAAAAGTAAAATCTATCGAACACCCTGCATCCTTCTCTAATTCTGCAAGCTAAGGATCACCTTACGGGCAATCGGGGCCGCCTGGGTACCGCCGCCGCCACCATTTTCCACGATGATAGCAAACGCAATCCGGCGGTTGCGAAGCTCAGCCGAACCGATGAACCAGGCATGATCCTCGCCAGCCGCATTCTCGGCTGTACCGGTCTTGCCCGTCACACGCACACCGCTGACTTGAGCCGCCCGGCCCGTGCCCCTGGTGACAACATCTTCCATATAGCTGTCGATCTTCGCGGCCATCTCCGGCGTCGTGACCGTCAGCCATTTTTCGGGACGCGTATCCGCAATGACCATTCCGCCTGGCGTGATGACCTGCTGCACCAGATAGGGCTTCATCATCGTTCCGCCATTTGCATATGCAGCAGCCAGCAAGGCCATATGCATCGGCGTCACCAGCAAGGTGCTCTGGCCGATGGCCGTCTGCGCCTGATCGCCGCTGCCCAGCTTGCCGAAGTCAGGCAGATGCGGTCTGGCCATGAGTATCTCGCCCCCCAGCCCGCGGTCAAAGCCAAACCGTTCAAAACTCTTCTTGAGCTTGGCATCGCCCAGACGCATTCCCAGCGTGCCAAACGTGACGTTGCACGATTCAGTCAGTGCCTTGCGCAGATCCACTTTGCCGTGGACCTCGCCATGGCTCTCGCGGATGGAGTGGCCGCCGCCTACATCCAGCTCACCATTGCAGTCAAAGATTTCCTTCTCATCGGTCACACCCTCCGTCAATGCTGCATCGGCAATCATCGGCTTGATGGTCGACCCCGGCGGATACATGCCCTGCACCGCCCGATTCAGCAAGGCGCCATCGGCCTGCTGCGATAACTCTTTCCAATTGGCCTCGATATTGTTCGGATCATATGACGGTGCACTGACCATCGCCAGCACTGCACCAGTATCCGCATCGAGCACCACCACAGCGCCCTTGCGGCCATCGAGGCCATCATAGGCAGCCTGCTGGGCATCGGCTTCGATTGTCAGCCTGACGTCATTGCCACGCTCTGACTGGAATAACTGCGAGACAGCCCCCATATGGCTCAAGTCCTCGGACAGGCCCAGCAGTTCACGGTTGGCATGGCCTTCCACGCCAGCACTGCCGATATTCTCCCCGTTGTAACCTGTCACGGCAGCCATAGCCGCTCCCATCGGGTAGCTGCGGCTGCCATCCTGCCGGTTCTGTGCCAGCACACGCCCCTGTGCATCCAGGATCGCCCCGCGCCAGATATCCGCCCGAGCCGCAGCACGGCGCATATTCAGCGAATTGTTGGCAAGGCCATCAGCCTCCCAAGTGGAAAGATAAACGATATATGCGGTCAAAAGACCTGTCAGCACCAACAGAATCGATGCCGCTTGCAGGATTTGCCGCTTGATTTTCCAATCAGCCATGTTCCTGCTCCTTTGATAATGATACTAATAAGCCCAGCAAGATAAAGCTGGATACCAGGGAACTGCCGCCATAACTGATGAACGGCAGCGTGATGCCGGTAAGTGGCAGAAACTTCGTAACACCGGCGATGATGATGAACGCCTGCAGAAGCAGCAGCGAACTGCAGCCAGCAGCCATCAGCGCTTCCTTCTCGCTGCGGCAGGCAAGCGCGGCTTTGATGCCCCGCCAGAAAAACAGCACATAGCAGACAATCAGCATCATCGTCGCAATCAGCCCCATCTCCTCAGCGATAGCCGCAAAGATGAAATCCGTGTGCACCTCGGGGATGAAGCCTGGATGACCGAAGCCAAAGCCAGTGCCCCAGATTCCCCCTGTACCGAAGGCGAACAGCGACTGCACGATCTGATAGGCCATGCCATTCGGATCCTGCCACGGATCCAGCCAGATGTCAAAACGCACGCGCACATGGCCGAAAGCCGCATAGCTGGCAGCCGCGGCAATGCCGATGAACGCCAGCGCCAAAAACGCATACGACTTGCTGCCAGTCGCCATATAGGTCATGAGTACGGCCATGCCAAAGAACAGCAAGGCTGACCCCAGATCCTTCTCTACCACAAACATCAAGACCGCCATGCCCCAGATGCAGATAAGCGGGGCGATGAAGCGGATAGGCGGCAGGCGCAGCAGCAGGAAGCGCCGCGAAGGCAGTGTCAGTACCCGCCGATGATCCGACAGGTACGAGGCAAGGAAAAATACCAGCAGGATCTTGCCAAATTCCGACGGCTGAACGGAAACAGGCCCCAAGACCAGCCAGTTCTTGCTGCCGCCGATCTCTGTGCCAAACACCAGGGGCAGACCGAGCAGGAACACACAGACAATCCCCAACAGATAAGGATAACTGAGCATCCGCCGAATGCGGCTCCAAAAGCGCAATACCAAGATCATCACGAACATCGCCACACAAAGCCACTGCAGCTGGCGGACGAGCAGTGATGGCTTGAGCCTGGCTATCTCAACGATGCCGACACTTGCCAGGGTCATAACGATCGGAAACAGGAACGTATCCTCATGCCGCCGGATGATGACTGCCTGGATGAACAGTGCCAGCAGAATCACACCGGCCAGCCACGGTATATAGGCCAGCGGTCCCTGCAGCACATCAGCCGTCAGCTTCGAGCCACCGGGATTCATCTTCAAGTAAAGCACGCTCAGGCCACAGAGGACGATTCCCAAGGGTGCGGTAAGTAATCCCCAATTCTTCATGGGCCACACACCACCACGATTGCTGTGATATTATCGCGGCCGCCGCCAGCCAATGCCTGCTGGATGAGCTCTGCTGCCGGGTCTTCTCCCCCAGCACGGAGGATTTCCCCGATTGCATCATCATCGACGGCCTTCATCAAGCCATCCGTCGCCAGCAGCAGGATATCCTGCTGCTGCACGCTGAAGCGGCCTGTATCGACTTCAAGGTCAGCCTCGACCCCAACAGCTCGCGTCAGATAATTCCGTTTCGGATGCACACGGGCCTCGGCCTCAGTGATCGTGCCTTCCACCACCAAGTCTTCCACATAGGAATGGTCGCGCGTGACCTGCCGCAGCGAGTCGCCACGCAGCAGATACAAGCGGCTGTCACCGACATGGGCCCAATAGGCTTCATCGCCAGCCAGGTGCAGGACCGTGGCCGTAGTGCCCATGCCTTTATAATCCGGATTTTCTTTCTCACAATCCAAAATGGCCCGGTTCCCCGCCAGCACAGCCTGACGCAGTTCCTCTTCCCCGATTGCTGCTACGCCTGACAACTGGCGGCGAACCGTATCCGTAAGCAGATGGCTGGCCACTTCACCGGCCACATGGCCGCCCATGCCGTCAGCCACCACATACGTCGAAGGCTCAAACACCACCGCACAATCTTCATTTCTCGGACGGACCAGACCAACATCGGTGGCCTCGTATACCTGAATCATCAGCTCACCTCTCGAATCTCAATGCGACCATGCCAATGCGGACAATGTCGCCTGGCTTGATATAAGCCCTGCCTTCCAGCACTTGATCATTCACATACGTGTGATTCATGCTGCCCAGGTCTTCAACGACATACTGATTGCCATGCTGATAGATGACCGCATGATGATGCGACACAAATCCCTCAGGGATCACGATATCGTTATCCTCTCCACGGCCGATGGCAATCTGCTCCTGGAAAGCAAACCGCCTGCCAGCAAGATTTTCTTCCTCAGCCTCCAGCACGGAAAGCACAGCTTCATTCTGGCTGGTCTCCGGCCGCCGCTGCTGCCTGCTCTCCTTGCGGATTTCCATAAACATACGCCGTGTGAGCTTCGTGGCAAACCACAGCAGCCATAGCAGCATGCCATATTCGAGTATCACGCGGACACCCTTCAAAATCATCGCCATTGCCGGCAATTCAAATCACCTCATATACTAAAACCGTGGAACCTGCCTTGATCTTATCGCCCGCTTGCAGACAATGCGTATCCACGCGCTTGCCATTCACAAACGTGCCATTCGTACTCTGTGCATCGTGCAGGATATGACGATGCTCCTCATATGTGATCCAGGCATGAAGCCGCGATGCTTTCGTATCGGTCAGGATAAATTCATTTTTGTCCCGGCGGCCGATATAGATCTTCTTCTCACCAAATTCCAGATAAGCATCCTTATCCGGCCCCTCCAGTACCGTCAGCGATACCGTCTTGTACTCACGGGGGAGATTCAATGGCGTGCTGGCCAAAAGAGCAGACCGCTCCAAGACGATCGTATTGGCTGCCGCCTCAGACTGCTGGGGCGTCGGCAGCTCCTCATAGGAGGATTCAAGCGTGTAGGTTCCAATGCCCCGCGCCTTATCCTGCCGGCACTCGATCCGCAATTGACCTGTCATGCGATAATTCTGCAGGATCACCTGTTTCTCCACCGCAGCATACAAGGTGTCGATGACACGCTGGGCACAGAACCGCTGGTAATCATCGCCAGCTAAAGTGAATGCATAGCAGTTCGGCACTTGATGCATGGCCTTGCCACGCCCCTGCCGCGCCACTTCTTTTTCGATTCCCTTGATCAGCTCAACCAATTCCAGGCTGCTGCTGAACCTTTTGTTGAAAAATCCTTCGATATGGTTTTCGAGGAACGATTCCAGCTTGCCGATTCCCATAAAACAGACCTCCTTTTCCTGTCTGTTTTCCTTTTTGTCCATTATAGCAGAAAGCCTCCGCCATGCCTAGGCTGCACGCCTCCAGACCCCCTTCAGTCTTGCAGATGCTTGTTGCGCAGCTGCCCACAGGCAGCCTGAATGTCAGTTCCCATCTCGCGGCGAACCGTAACGTTCACATGATGATCGGCCAGATATTTCTCAAACCAATCGATGCGTGCCTTCGAGGGCCGCAGCAGATTGCGCTCAACTACGGGGTTGATGGGGATGAGATTGACACTGGCCAGCTGTCCCTTCAGCAAGGCGGATAGCTCCCGTGCCTGCTGCTCACCGTCATTGAGCTGATCGATGAGGATATACTCATAGGTCACACGCCGCTTCGTCGTATCGGCATAATGCTTGGCCGCCGCTATGACATCCGCCAAAGGATACTTGCGGTTGATCGGCATGATCTGCGAACGCAGCTCCTGATTGGGCGCATGCAGCGATACCGACAACGATATCGGCATCCCCTCCTCTGCCAGCTTATACATATGCGGCACGATGCCCGAGGTCGACAGCGTGATGTTGCGATACCCCATGCCCAGCGTATAATCCTCATGGATCAGCCGCAGGAACGCAATGACGTTCTCATAGTTCATCAGTGGTTCTCCCGAGCCCATGATGACCATCGTATCGACCTTCGCTCCATTCTCTTCCTCATGCAGCATATCGTTGATGGTCACAGCCTGGGCAAGGATCTCTCCCTTCGTGAGATCACGGGCCATGCCGTGCAGCGTCGACGCACAGAATGCACAGCCCATATTGCAGCCAGCCTGGGTCGACACACAGATGCTATTGCCATACGGCTGCCGCATCAGCACGGTCTCGACTGCCGTTCCATCTGCATATTCCAGCAGAAACTTCGTCGTGCGTTCATCCTTGGAATCCAGACGATCCTTGATGCGCGGGCGGCCGATATTCAGCTGCTTTGCCAGTTCCTCGCGCAGAGACTTGGAAAGATTCGTCATCGCTGCAAAATCTTTCGCCCCACGCTGGTACATCCACTCCGCAATCTGCTTGGCACGGAATTTCTGAACCCTATATGGCGCCAGCACTTCCTGCAGCTCTGCCAGTGTCATTCCAAATATATCTTTCACGTTTCTTTCCTTTCTAGCCGCTGCGCCGCATGCGCGCGATAAAGAACCCATCGGTACCGTCATGCTGCGGGTAAAGCTGCACCATCTTTTCCTGCCGCTTCTGGCCTGGCAGGAAACTGCCTGTATCCTCCAGCACAAACCCTGGCTGTTCCGCTAGGAAAGCCTTGACTACGTCCTGATTTTCTGCCGCCTCGATCGTACAGGTACTATAAACCAGCACGCCGCCCTTCTTCACGGCCTTGGCTGCACTCTTGAGGATTTCCAGCTGCAGCGCCGGCAGGGCATCGATCTCAGCCGCCGTCTTGTTCCAGCGTGCATCGGGCTTGCGGCGCAGTACCCCCAGTCCCGAGCACGGTGCATCGACAAGCACGCGGTCTGCCTGGTCAGGATAAGCGTCGCCTACCTGACGCGCATCGAGCAGCTGCGTCTCGACGATGTGGATGCCCAGGCGCTCTGTGTTCTCCTTGATGCGCTCGAGCTTATGCTCGTAGACATCACCAGCCACAATGCGCCCCTTATCCTGCATCAGTGCTGCCATATGCGTCGTTTTGCCGCCGGGTGCACTGCAGCAGTCGATGATGAACTCTCCCGGCTGCGGATCGACGACATGCGCCACCAGCATCGAGCTCTCATCCTGCACTTGGCAAAGGCCCTGCTGCAGCGGCGTCAATGCATCCAAGGCACCATGACGCGTAATGCGTACGCCTTCTGGCGTCCACGCCGAGATCTCCGTCTCAGCTCCCTGTTCAGCCAGCTTGGCAAGCAGCTCCTGGCGGTCTGTCTTCAACGTATTCGTGCGCACGGAAAGAGTCGGCTCCCCGTTATTGAAGGCACAGAGATCACGCGCCTCATGGAAACCGAATTCTTTGACCCAGCGCTTAACGAGCCAGTATGGATGCTGGCTTTTCAGCGCCAGCTCCTCGACACCATGCCCCTTGCCGCTGGGGAATGCCGCTTTCTCCGGCTGCCGCACAGCCGTCCGCAGTACCGCATTGACGAACTTCGCCGTCCCCGCATTGCTGTATTTCTTGGCCAGATCGACGGCCGTATTGCAAGCAGCCGAAGCCGGCACCTTATCGAGGTAGAACAGCTGATAGATGCCGAGCCGCAGGATATCGCGCACCATGGGCTCGATCTTCCTGAGCGGACGGTCCACGTAACGGCGCAGGATCCAATCCAGCGTATCACCAGCCTTTACGGCACCATATACAAGTTCCGTCACAAAGCGGCGGTCACGGTCCTCAAGGCCAGCGCGGCGCAGCTCCCTGACTAACGCCACATTCGCATATGCACCCTTCTCATGCACTTCATTCAAGATTTTTACCGCGGTGTCACGCGCTTTGTCCATTTATTTCTCCTTCGGTATGATAATCTTCTCCAGCTGGGCCTTCACTTCGTCGATGTCCACATGGGTGTTATAGCACGGCCCGTTCGGCCGGATGTTGAGCACCCCCACCGCTGGCAGCGGATAGACATCCTGTATGCCGCTCATGAGATCGCGCTCACAGGCGATCGCCAGCACAGCCTTAGGCCGTGTCTGATAGACAATCTGCCGGGCCAGTGTGCCCCCCGTCGCCACGAAAAAGTGAAAGCCCATTTCCTCAGCCAGCGTCACGAGCGCACCGATGTCACAACCACCACAGCGCTTGCAGTTATTCGGGTCACGCGTGATCTTATGCGGACAGGTCGCCAGCTGCAGGCAGTGCGGCGTAACCACGAGCAGCCGGTCAGCTGGCACGCGGATTCCCATGCGGCCAAACATCAGGTTGCTCGTCGCGATGAATGAGCCCTCGAGCTTCCGCCGCCCAATGCCAAACGGCTTTGCCAGCCGCACAGCAACGGGAAAAAGCAGATTGATGAGCTCATAGGTCTGGCGCTGCAGCACTGGCAGATACGGCAGGTCCATCACGGCCAGCACCATATTGGCTATGCCCAGCAAGGAAACTGCCACCATAGCACCAAAGATGACACCGGCCACCATTGGCAGCACCGCAGCGATATTGGAAAGTCCCGGCGACGCGATATACCATATGCCATAGAGCACGGCAGCTGTCAAAAGCACAGTCAGCGACAGCATCGCCAGAAACAAGCGTTTCTTCGGCCGTCCGGGAATCACGATTTTCTTCTTATTCATGGATTGATCTGCCATTGTCAACCTCCAACAAATCTCACCTTTCTCGCATCCTGCTTCTCAAAATCCCTCAGGCAAATGCCGCCGGCAGGCTGATGCCATGGCCATTCAAGTAATCGGCTGCACGCATCTTCTTCTTCCCCGGTGCCTGCAGTTCCAGGATCTCCAGCAGTTCATCGCCAGCAGCTACCAGAAGTCCTTCCTTCTTGTCCGCTTTGACGACCGTCCCCGGAACGGCTTCAGTCTTGCAGCCCGTTTTCTTCGTCAGCCAGATCTTATACTTCTTGCCATCCAGCTCCGTGAATGCCCCCGGCCACGAATTCAGGCCGCGCACGAGATTATGGACCTGCTGCGCTGGCTTTGACCAGTCAATATGCCCGGTCTCCTTCGTGAGCATCGGCGCATAGTTCGACTCACCAGTCTGCGGCGTACGCGTAAGCGTCCCCTCGGACAGCTGTTCCAGCGTCGTCATGAGCACATCCGCCCCCATCGCCATCAGGCCGTCATGGACTGCTTCCAGCGTCATATCCGGACCAATCGGCAGTTCTTGTTTGAGCAGCATATCGCCCGTATCAAGGCCAGCATCCATGAACATCGTCGTTACGCCGGTCTTGACCTCACCATTGATGACACACCACTGCATCGGTGCTGCCCCACGGTAGCGCGGCAGCAGCGATGCATGCACATTGATGCAGCCATAGGGCGGGATATCCAGGATGCGCTGCGACAGGATCTGGCCAAAAGCCACGACGACCATCAGATCCGGCTTGAGCTCCTCGAGCTTGGCCGTGAACTCCTCTGTCTTGATCTTTTCCGGCTGATAGACCGGCAGCTCATGTTCTACCGCCCAAGCCTTGACCGGTGACGGCATCAGCTTCTGCCCGCGGCCACGTGGCTTGTCCGGCTGCGTGATGACACCGATGACTTCGCACTGCTCATGCAGGGCAGCCAGGCACGGCACGGCAAACTCCGGCGTACCCATAAAGATTACACGGAACTTCTTCATTCCTGATTCCCCCTGCGGATGCTTTTCGCCACATCAATGAACAGCTGGCCCTCCAGATGATCCAGCTCATGCTGGATGCAGCGTGCGAGCAGCCCCGTTGCCGTCAGATGCTGTTTCTTGCCCCGGCGGTTCAGGAACTCTACCTTGACCTTGGCCGAGCGCTCAACCTCACCGAAGATATTCGGTACCGAAAGACAGCCTTCCGTATCCAGCGCCGTTCCCTCACGGAACGTGATGACCGGATTGATGAGCTCGATGAGCCCATGGTCATCCTGGCAGTCGATGACGACAAGCCGGATAGACTTGCCGATCTGCGGTGCGGCCAGGCCCACACCATCGTTCTGATACATGGTTTCAGCCATGTCATCCATCAGTTTCTTCAGCTGCTTGTCAATCTTCTCGACTGGCGCACAGACTTCCTTCAAGACCGGATCGCCAGCCTTCTTTATCTCTAATAATGCCATTCCATTACTCCTTCACTTGATATCGATTTATGGTATTCTCTTCCGTCAACTGCAGATGATAGACACGCTGGGCATTTGCAGCGAACACGGCCTCCCAATGCCCGGCGGGGATGATTTCCTTGGTGAACTTGATATAGTCACCAAGATTTGCCAGTGGCCAGTCCGTACCGAACAGGAACCGGTCATAGCTGTCAAGATACTCAAGCCAGCCCTTCATGCGGTCGATATAGAAATGCTTCTTCTGCAGGAATGCCGCAAAATCGGGGATTTTAGCCGTAAGTATCCCCGACAGGTCAACCACGACATTGGGATTCTTCTCAATCACCGCCGCTGCATCCTCAAACCACGGCTCGCCAAAGTGGCACATGACAAACTGCACCCCGCGGAATTTCGTAGCCGCCTCATCCATGACCAGCGGGTGGCTGTACTTGAGCAGCGCGTCGTTTGATGCCGTAAGCCCCATATGGACAGCCACAGGCTTATCATACTTCTCCGCTAACTCGTAAAAGGGCTCCAGGCAGTCATCATAGATATAGAAATAATTGTAGCCTGGATACAATTTGAGCCCCACACACTGTGGATTCTGGAAGTGCCGCCTCACCAGCGCCGCCTGGGCTTTGATTGTTTCACGGTCAAAGCCCGTGCGGCTGTCAATGCCCACACAATAACTCATGAAGCGCGGGTACTGCGGCGCCGTATTCTCCAGCGGCAGATTGCCCATGATGATGCCATGCACCATGCCTCGGGCGCGGTACTGCTCTGCCAAATGCTCTGCATTGTTCTCGTGGCCTGCCGCCTTGGCGATCTCATCGAAATAGGCGTCCGCCCCCATATGCAGATGCGCGTCAATGATCTTCATCGCTATCCCTTATTTCTTCAACGCTGCCGCTCCCACCGCGATGCCGAGAACCGTCTCCCCGGCTTTCTTGAGGGATTCGAGCGGCAGATACTCAAACCGGCCGTGGAAGTTGGCCCCGCCCGTAAAGATATTCGGGCATGGCAGTCCCATGAAGGACAAGCGCGCACCATCCGTGCCACCACGGATTGGCTGCACATCCGGCGTAACGCCGCAGCCTTCCATGGCCTGCTTGGCCAATTCCACCACATACATATTGCCATCCGCGATTTTCTCGAGCATGTTGTAATAGACATCATGCGGCGTGATCTCTACTGTGCCCTCACCATACTTAGCATTGAGGAAATCCGCTATCGTCTGCAGCATGGCCTTGCGGGCCTCAAACTTCTGACGGTCATGGTCGCGGATCAGCATATGCATCGTGCACTTCTCCACACCGCCCTCGAGCTTGTGTACCTGATAGAAGCCTTCATAGCCTTCCGTATACTCCGGCTTCTCCCCGGCTGGCAGCATCTGCTGCCACTCAGCGGCCACGCTAAGCGCATTGATCATCTTGCCTTTGGCACTGCCCGTATGCATGCTGCGGCCATGGAACGTGATAGTCGGATTCGCCGCATTGAAGTTCTCATATTCCAGTCCGCCAAGCTCACCACCATCAATCGTATAGGCAAAATCAGCCGCAAACTTCTTAACATCGAAGCGGTCGGCACTGCGTCCCACCTCCTCATCAGGCGTGAAGCCGATGCGGATCTTGCCATGCTTGATTTCCGGATGTTTGACAAGATATTCCATAGCACTCACGATAGCCGTGACGCCAGCCTTGTCATCAGCGCCCAAAAGCGTCGTGCCATCGGTGAACATGATGTCCTGACCCTTGTACTTGAGCACCTCGGGGAAATCCTTCGTCGAAAAAACAATCGGGCCATTCTCGTTGAGCACGACATCCTTGCCATCATAATCCTTGACGATCTGCGGTTTGATGTCCGCCCCAGAGGCATCAGGACTCGTATCCACATGCGCGATGAAGCCGACGACCGGCGCCTCCGTGACGCCATTTGCTGGCAGGGTTGCCATGACATAGCCATGGTTATCAAGCTCGACCTCTTCCAGGCCGATTTCCTTCAATTCTTCGGCGAGATGTTTGGCCAGTACCAACTGTCCCGGCGTACTCGGGCAGACCTTATCATTTTCTTCGTCAGACTGCGTATCAAAGCTGATATAGTCCTTAAAACGTTTTACTAATACATCCATTTCCAGTTCCATGGATAAAACACCTCGATCAATATTTCTATTTATACATCATTACATTATAGCAAAGTTCCCCAGGAAAGTCCAAACTCGTGCTATGGTAATTGCATCCCCAAAGATGGTATAATCAGAAAAGAACCGCTAACCATTCCAACATAAGGGAGGAACTATCATGAATGTCAAGAACAGACTGCAAACCATGCCGCTTGGCTGGCCACTAGCCTTGGCCTCAGCCGGCACCATCGCCACCATCTTCGCCGGGAAGAAACTGCATGTCGCTTTCGGCGCAGCTTGGGGAATCCTCTCCGTCTGGCACACTTGCCAGCATTATGGGAAGATGAAACATGACCTCCAGAAAGCACAGGACTACCTGCGCACAGGCATCGCTCCCAAAGGGCAGCGCCCCGATGCCTACACGCTGGCTATGGCCAGATATGCCAATCACCAGAAACGCTGACAAAAAATATAGAGGGTGTGACAAAATGCGAAAGCATTTTGTCCACCTTCTTTTTTCATGCCTATTTTTACTTTTTAGAGAATAACCGCTGAAAAATGGGCACAAAGCCCCTTTCCCCATAAAACAGTATTTTTACAGATTATGCGGCTTTCTTCAAACGTAACTTC